>JAYRWF010000444.1:0-3339 GCA_041918195.1 Anaerolineales bacterium | reverse complement strand
CGCGCCGCTTGACAATCCATCCGCCTTTCGATATACTTCCCTTTGTAATAAAACATCATCTGCACGGGGAGCCCAGTATAGCCGGGCTGAGAGGAAGGCCGCCAGCCTTCGACCCGCGAACCTGATCCGGATAATGCCGGCGGAGGAATCGCAACCTGTTCAAGAACCGCTCCCTCCATCGGTGTGATAGGAGGGAGTTTTGCGTGCGATCATATTTGCGAATGGGAGCTTCACCCACCCACCCGAGCTTCAGCCCGGCGATCTCCTGATTGCCGCCGATGGCGGAGCCCGCCACTGCCTGGCGCTCGGCCTGACGCCACAGCTTGTGATCGGCGATTTCGACTCGCTCGACGATGATCAGCTCAGACGGTTGCGCCAGGCAGGCGCCGAGTTGATCCAATACCCTACCCACAAAGACTACACAGACCTGGAACTGGCTCTCAGCCACGCCCGTCAGCGCGGCGCCCGCCAAATCCTGGTCCTGGCTGCCCTGGGCGGTCGCTGGGACCAGACCCTGGCTAACGTCTTGCTCCCAGCAGCCAGAGAATATATTGGACTCGACATCCGCCTGATTGATGGAACGCAGGAAATCGGCTTGATCCATCCCAGACAGCGCCTGGAAATCCACGGCCAGCCGGGCGACCTGCTTTCGCTGATCCCACTCTTGGGCGACACCTACGGCATCACCACCAGCGGGCTGGAATACCCGCTCCAAAACGAAACCCTTTACTTCGGCAGCACGCGCGGCGTCAGCAATGTCCTGCTCAATCCAAGCGCTTGGGTTACGCTGGAAGAAGGCTTGCTGCTTTGCGTCGTGATTCATGGCGATGAAAACCTGATTGGTCGTTAACCATCTATTCGAGGCAAGAGAAATGAAAGCGAAGAAAATCTTTAACCATTTGATCCTGGCCGGAAGTTTTCTGACAATGGCTCTGGCTGGTTGTCAGGCTGCCACACCCAGCCCAGTCTCGGGCCAGGTCCAGCAGCTGAGCGTGATGACTCACGACTCTTTCGCTGTCTCGGAACCAGTGATTCGTGAGTTCGAAATCCGCTATAATGCCAAAGTGACCATCCTGCCCAGCGGAGATACTGGCCAGGCGCTCAACAAGGCCATCCTGAGTAAAAACAGCCCGCTTGCCGACGTGTTCTACGGAGTCGACAACACTTTCCTCGGGCGCGCCCTGGCGGAAGGCATCTTTGAAACCTATGCATCGCCTGCCCTGGACAACGTCCCGGCTGAATTCCAGCTTGACCCCCAGCAGCGCGCCCTTCCCATCGATTACGGCGATGTTTGCCTGAATTACGACCTCGCTTATTTTGAAGAGAAGCAGATCCCGCCACCAGCCAGCCTGGATGATTTGCTTAAACCCGAATACAAAGACTTGGCCGTCGTTCAAAACCCAGCCAGCTCCTCGCCCGGCCTGGCATTCCTGCTCGCCACGATTGGAAAGTATGGCGAAGCGGGCTACCTGGATTACTGGAAATCTCTGCGCGCCAACGGCGTGCTGGTGGTAAACGATTGGAGTACGGCTTATTACACCGAGTTCACCCGCGCCGGCGGTAACCGCCCAATCGTGCTCTCTTACAGCTCCAGCCCGGTGTTTGAAATCCTGT
The DNA here is from genome assembly GCA_041918195.1 of Anaerolineales bacterium. GTDB lineage: Bacteria > Chloroflexota > Anaerolineae > Anaerolineales > UBA4823 > CAZAGA01. The sequence goes on along the minus strand of JAYRWF010000444.1, from coordinate 1,725 downwards.
TTGCCGAGCCGCCTGCCGAAGGCGAGCCAACCCCAGCGGTTGTCCAGCCGCCCACAGCAGCACTGACCGGCGATGGGGCCTGTTACCGCCAGGTAGAATTTGCCGGCATCCTCAAAGGAACCCAAAACCGCCCATTGGCCGAGAAATGGATCGACTTTATGCTCTCAAAGACCTTCCAGGAAGACCTGCCGCTGCAGATGTATGTCTTCCCGGTCAATCGCCAGGCAGACCTGGGTGAGACCTTTGACCAGTACCTGATCAACCCAACCAATCCGATCTCGCTACCCGCGGCACAGATTGCTGAGCGGCGCGAGCAATGGATCCAGGCCTGGACTGAAGCGGTACTGCGGTGAGTCAGCCTGAACGGGTCGCTGCTAGCCAGGCGCCGAGCCGGGTCGCTAAGGCCTGGGGGCTGGCTCTGTGGCTCGGCCCGCTGGTCTTCCTGGGCCTGTTCTACTTTTATCCCCTGGGCAGCATCCTGGCCGCCAGTTTTGCGCGCAGCACTGCTGGATTCCTGGCGCCGTTCAGCCTGGCGCTCAGCTCTCCCGGCTTGCGCAGCGTGATCGGATTCACCTTTTACCAGGCATTATTATCCACCTTGCTTACTTTGCTACTTGGTTTACCCGGCGCATACTTGATGGCGCGCTTCCAGTTCCCCGGCCAGGCCTTGCTTCAAGCCCTGACCGGTGTACCCTTCGTCTTGCCCACCCTGGTAACCGCGGCCGCCTTCAGCGCCCTGCTCGGCCCCCAAGGCTGGATCAACCTGGGGTTGATGCGCCTGTTCAACCTGGAACAGCCTCCCATCCAGTTTCTCTACACCCTGGGAGCGATCCTGTTAGCGCACGTCTTCTATAACACCACCATCGTCCTGCGCACCGTTGGCGACTTCTGGTCGCATATTGACCCGCGCCTGGGCCAGGCCGCAGCCACCTTAGGCGCTACCCCTCGCCAGGCGTTAATCAAGATCATCCTGCCGTTGCTCGCTCCAGCGCTCCTGACCGCTGCGCTGCTGGTTTTCATATTTGATTTCACTTCCTTCGGTGTGATCCTGGTCCTGGGTGGGCCGCGCTTCGCCACCCTGGAAGTAGAAATTTATAACCAGACTGTCAGCCTGTTCAACCTGCCAGTCGCTGCCGCCCTGGCAATCATTCAGTTAGCCTTCACCTTGCTACTGACGATTGCCTACACCCGCCTGTCAGCCCGCCTGGCCCGGCCCTTGAACCTGCGCCCGCAAAGTTACACCCGCCGGCGGCTGGTCACCCCACGCCAGCGCCTGCTGGCCGGTGCATACATCAGCCTGTTGGTCTTGCTTTTGGTTGCTCCGTTAACTGCCCTGGCCACCCGCTCCTTCACCCGGCTGGAATCCAGCACCCGCCAACCCCCTGGACAGCAAGTCTCCACAGCAAATAACCACTCCGGCCTGACCCTGGCCTACTATGAGGAATTGAACGCCAACCGCCGCCAATCGCTATTCTACAAACCACCCGCCTATGCAGTCGGAGTCTCACTGCTCTACGCCGCCGCAACGGTCCTGCTGGCGCTCCTGCTAGGCATCCCGGCAGCCTGGGCGCTCGCCCGCCAGGAATACTCCTGGCTGAATCGGGTGCTCGACCCGTTGCTCATGCTGCCGCTGGGCACTTCGGCCGTCAGCCTTGGCCTGGGGATGATCATCGCCCTCAACCAACCGCCGCTGCGCCTGATCGGTTCCCCCTGGCTGATTCCCCT
>JAYRWF010000443.1:0-7152 GCA_041918195.1 Anaerolineales bacterium | reverse complement strand
TCATCGTACCCAATCCAACCGGCGCGATTCGAATGCCAGTTCTGCCAAATAATCGATAGTCCATACGGTTAATTGTAACTGAGTTAATAGACTATAATCCAAACTGATGAATCCACTCGTTCTGGCTCCCCTGCTTGGCATCCTGGCCGCCCTGGCGTGGGGCGGTTCCGATTTCTCGGGCGGGCTTTCGGCCAAACGCAGCAGCGTCTGGTGGGTGGTAGCTTGCTCGCAAGCGGTCGGCGCCGTGCTGCTGGCGGCGCTCGGACTGATCTTCGGCGAAAGCTGGCCGGGCAGCCGGGTCCTGTTGATCGGCGCGCTATCCGGAATTGTCGGCGAAATAGGCCTGCTGCTGCTCTACCAGGGCCTGGCGGTTGGACGGATGGGGGTAGTAGCGCCGCTCTCCGCGGTGCTCAGCGCCCTGGTGCCGGCAGGTTTTGGCTTTTTCCTGGAAGGGTTGCCCAAACCGCTCCAACTGGCGGGGATCGGGCTGGCTGTCCCGGCGGTCTGGCTGGTCTCAGCCGGCAGCCAGCATGGCCGGGCCCAGAAAAGCGAGCTGCTGCTCGGCCTGGGGGCTGGGGTAGCTTTTGGAGGATTTTTTATTTTAATTGACCAGGTCAGCAACCAGGCGGTCTTTTGGCCGTTGTTCGTCGCCCGCCTGGCCTCGATCAGCCTGTTGGGCCTGATCCTGCTGCTGCTACGCCCTACCCCCCGCCCGAGCTGGCGCAGCCTGCCGCTGATTGCAACGGTTGGAGTGCTCGATTCGAGCGGTAACCTGTTCTTTGCCCTGGCCACCCGGATCGGGCGGTTGGACCTGGCCGCGGTGCTTAGCTCGCTCTACCCGGCGGTGACCATCCTGCTGGCTTACATGCTGCTGCGCGAGCGCCTGGCGCGCGCCCAATGGATCGGGGTCAGCCTGGCGATGGTAGTGGTGGTGCTTATTTCGGGTTGCAGCGCCTCGCCCGCACCCGTAGCGCTTCAGACCAAAGCTGTGCTGGCTACCCCTGGCGCGGTGGAAACGCTCGTCACGCCAACCGCCGCGCCGCCAACCTCGACTCCGGCGCTGGCTGCCCGCCTGCCGGCCAGCCAGGTCAGCTTTAACCATCTGAAGCTATTCCTCGACCAGGGCGGTTGGGCAGTGGTCGTCATCGAGGATCGGGGCGATGCCATCCTGCATAGCCTGGACGGCGGCCGTTCCTGGCAGGTGGTCACCCCGCCTGAGGCCAGCGCGCCCGGCCAGGCGACCGCTTTTTTCCTGGATTCACAACGCGCCTGGGCGACTTTCTACCCGAGCAATACCGGTTCAGACCAACCAACCCGGGTCTGGTCGAGCCAGGATGGCGGGGAGAGCTGGCAAGCCAGCCAACCTCTCGTGCCTGGCGGGTTAGAACATACCTTTGGCGGGATGCAGCTCACCTTTCTCGATCCGATCAACGGCTGGCTGGCGCTTCGGCATGGCGCGGCCGCCGGGAGCGCCCCGATCAGCCTGTACCGGACGGACGATGGAGGGCAAAGCTGGAGACGCATCCTGGATGTGATGAGCGAGCGTAGCGGCTCGATCAACACCTGCTGCCAGAGCGGCTTGCTGATGGCCGATGAGACCGATGGCCTGATTACGACCAGCCTGGGTCCGGATCCTTTCCTGCACGTCAACTGGACCCGGGATGGCGGCAGCTCGTGGGAGCGCCAGGACCTGCCCCTGCCCAGCGGCGTACCCGAAGTTCCTGACTGCGGCAGCAGCTCGCCGGCGCTTTCCCCCGGCGGCGGGGTGGCCCTGCTCGCCGAATGCCCTTTTGCTGAACCAGTCAGCCTGGGCAGCGCTTACCTGTACACCACCCCAGACCTGGGGGGAAGCTGGTCGATCCAACACCTGCCAGACCCGGCGACCGAACCGGGTTGGGATTATACCTGGCGCGAACGCAGCCTGCAGTTCGCCCCGGATGGCCTGGCCTGGCTAATCATCCAGGATCGATATGAATCCGCCAATGGAACCAGACTAAAAACCCTGGTCACTCCCTTCACCAGCCCGGATGGCAAAAACTGGCTACCGCTCCCGCCGCTTGAAAACGCGTCCGGTTTTAATTTCCTGCCAGATGGGCAGGTTTGGGCTTATCGAAACACGGAGCTAGGCGCCAGCCTGCTATTCAGCCGGGATGGCGGCCAAACCTGGCAGACCATCCAACCGGATTTCTTCGGACCTTACCCCTGAAACTTAGAATTGGATCAGCTCTGATGACAATTAAACTCCTGGCCTTCGATGCGGATGACACGCTATGGCAGAATGAGACCCTGTACCACGACGCACAAGCGAAATTTGTCGACCTGCTGGGCGCTTACGGCCTGACCAGCGGGGTGATGGAGGCGCTGTACCAGACCGAAATTGGAAACCTGCCCTATTTTGGTTATGGCGTGAAGTCTTTCACGCTATCGATGATTGAAACTGCCAGCCGCTTAACCCAGGGTTGCATCTCGGCGGAAGATTTATTGAAAATCGTCGGCATCGCTAAAGAGATGCTCGATACCCCGGTCGAGCTATTGCCAGGAGTACTACCGGTGGTCGAGAGCCTGTCCAGCCAATACACCCTGATGATCCTGACCAAGGGCGACCTGCTGGACCAACGCCGCAAGCTCAGCCGGTCTGGACTGGCGCCATACTTCAAATGGGTGGAAGTGGTCACCGATAAGACCCCGGAGCTGTACGCTGATCTGTTCGCAGCTCACCAGATCGAGCCGGATAGCTTCCTGATGGTCGGCAATTCGCTGCGCTCGGATATCTTGCCGGTGGTCGCCCTGGGCGGGCGGGCGGTGTATATCCCCTTCCACCTGACCTGGGCGCACGAGCACGATATCGACCACCTGGACGTCCGGGATGGGTATTTCGAAATCGACCACATCTCCCAACTTCCTGAAATTTTAGCCCGCCTGTAACGAATCTATGGCTGAGAACCTTACCCCGGCCAAACGCTGGGCGCTTTTCCTGCGCGACAAGGATTACTACACGCAAATCCTGCAGTTTGGTTTGCCGATTGCAGCCCAGCAACTGATCTTTTCCTCGCTCAACCTGGTTGCCAACCTGATGGTCGGCCAACTTGGCGAAACGACCGTCGCAGCGGTCAACCTAGCTGGCCAGATCTTTTTCCTGTTCAACCTGATGGTGTTTGGAATTGGCAGCGGGGCGGCAATGTTCACCGCCCAACTGTGGGGTAAGCAAGATCTGCCCAGCATCCGCAAAGTAGTCGGGATTGCCCTCAGCCTTAGCCTGGCCGGCAGCCTGGTATTCCTGCTGGCAGCTGAATTCTTCCCGGCTGCAGTGTTAGGAGTCTACACCCGCGATCCGCAAGTGATTGCAGCCGGCAGCAGCTACCTGCGCATTTACGGCTTTGCCTACGTCTTTTTTGGAATCACATTAACCTATTCACTCACCCTGCGCAGCGTCGGTCAGGTGCGACTGCCGGTGCTGGTCTCAATCCTAGCGTTGTTGCTAAACACCGGTTTGAGCTATGGTCTTATTTTCGGCCAGGCCGGGTTGCCTCGCATGGGTGCAGACGGCGCTGCGCTCGCGATTCTGATTTCCAGGATCCTGGAATGTGGCTTACTGCTGTTTTTTACCTACCGGTTTAACTTACCACCAGCCGCCCGGCTGAGTGAGTTGTTCTCCTTTAACCGAGAATTTACCCGGAAAGTCCTGGTTCCCATCCTGCCTGTGACGCTGAATGAAATCTTGTGGTCATTCGGCATCACCACATATCAGGTGATCTATGCCCGGATGGGCACCGAGCAATCCGCCGCAATCAGTATCGCCAGCACAATCGGCGACCTGGCGACAGTGGCTTTCTTCGGGCTGGGCAACGCCACCGGGATCATGGTCGGTCACCTGATTGGTGCAGGCAGGCGGGAGCGCGCCCAGCAGGTCGCCGGGCGATCTTTGGGACTGGGCCTGGTTGGCGGGCTGCTAATCGGCGCGTTGGTACTGCTCTTCAGCTCGATGATCCTGCAGCAGTACAAGGTGTCTCCCCAGGTGATTGAGTATGCCCAGGCGATTCTGATCTTCAACTGCAGCTTGCTCTGGCTGCGGATGATGAACCTGATCCAGTTCGTTGGAATATTCCGGGCTGGCGGCGACACCCGGTTTGCCCTGATCCTGGACGGTTTCATCATCTGGCTGGTCGGCGTGCCGTTGGCGGCAAGCGGAGCATTCATATTTCACCTACCGGTCGCATATGTCTACCTGCTTACCGCCTCCGAAGAAGTCGGCAAATTCTCGCTCGGCATTTGGCGCTATTTCACGCGCCGCTGGATGCACGACCTGGCAGGCAGCGTTCAAACGATCGAGACCGAATAATCTGATATCTATTGTCCTATTTGCTTCCCTTGTTATAATAGACCTATGAGCGAACCAGGCAGCCCGAACCTCCCAGATGAACACGAACTGGCAATGCTAGGCGAGTTTGTCGAAGCCTGCGCCTGGGAAGATCACTACCAGGCTGCGCCGGAATACATTCGCTGGGAACAGGGGCTGAGTACCGATCACCTGGCCTCGGCGGTGGTGCTCAGCCAACCCTACAATAGCGACCCGTTTTACAACCGGGTGCTCGGACTGGGATTGAACGAGCCGGCCGAAGAATGGATGCTGGATGAGCTGTTGGCTTTCATCTGGGATACCGGCACGCAAAACCTGATCGTTCACCTGACCCCGCAATCCCAGCCGCCCGAGATGCATGACTGGCTACGCTGGCGCGGGTTTTGGCTGGAAGACCGCCACGCCAAGTTCATTCACGACGGCGTCCCACCCCAGCACAAGGGTACAGATTTACGCATCGAGCTGACTGGCAGCGATTACGGCGACGCCTTTGCCTTCGTGGTAACCGAAGCCTTTGGCCTGCCGGAGCACATGTTTCCCTGGCTGCGTTCGGTGGTCGGCCGGCCCAATTGGCGCCATTACGTGGCCTGGGATGGCGAGACGCCGGCTGCAGCCGGCGCGCTCTACCTGTGCGGCGAGGCGGCCTGGTTGGGACATGGTTGCACCTTACCAGCTTATCGCCGGCGCGGAGCCCAGGCAGCCATCCTGGCTCGCCGGATCCAGGATGGCGCCGAGCTGGGTATAAAATGGTTTATTACCGATACGGCTGAAGACCTGCCTGAACAACCCAGCCCTTCTTACCGGAATATGCTGCGCAGCGGCTTCAAGCTGGCCTACCTGCGGTGGAATTACCGGTTCCAGGCCTATTAACCCAGGGAGGTGACCCTTGGATATGGTATTGAAAATCTTCGTCTCAGGCGCCGGGCAGGAGAAGCTAATCCGCCGCTACCGGGTCCTGGAACGCTATGAAGCTTTCCTGTTGGTCCTGGTCGATCCACCTACAGCCGAGAAAGTTGCTCGCCGGTACCTGAGTGAAGATATCACCAGCCAATATACCCTGCGGGTGGGTAGCCAGGTGATCAACACACTCGAGGCAGAACCTGCTGCAAGCGGGGCGACGATGGACGAAACCTATTCATTTGAAACGCCTGAAGCAGCACCAGTCGCTTCACCCGAGAGCGAAACTGCAGGGCATCATTACCTGGTGGTCTTTGAAGGGCCGATCAAACAGGAATGGTTGGAGGCGGTCAGCAGCGCCGGCGGCGAGTTGTGCGTTCCCTACCAGAACTTCACCTACGTGGTCAATTCCAGCCGGGCCAGCCTGGAGCAGATCAACCAGTTGCCCTTTGTGCGCTGGAGCGGGCAATTGCCAACCTGGTCACGGATTGCCACCGCCTTACGCGAGCGGTCCAACCTGGACGATACCAGCCAATCCTTGCCGCGCACCCGTACTTTACCGGGAACTTACCTGATCGAATTCTTCGACCCCTCGGAGGTAGCGCCCGGCCGGTTGATGGTCGAACAGCTTGGCGCGACCGTCGGCGCGGAAAACGCCGCAGCCGGCCTGCTGGTGGTCAGCCTGGAGGGCGATGCCGAGCAGCGCTATGCCATGCTGGAGGCCCTGGCGGCGGTGCACGGGGTGCGCTCGATTCGCGAGCGGGCGATCAAGCGCACCAGCAATGACCTGGCGCCTGGACTGATGGGGGCGATCACCTGCGCCCTGCCGAATAGCCTGGGATTGAGCGGCGAAGGAGAGCTTATCGCCGTGGCCGACACCGGGTTGGACAGCGGCGACCCGGCGGCGATCCACCCTGATTTCCAGGGGAGGGTGGCTTGGATCAAGAGCTACCCGATTACTGACGACTACACCCAGTTTATTGAGAATCCTGGCGGCAACGACGGTCCAGCCGACCAGGACACCGGCCATGGAACCCATGTCGCCGGGTCAGCGCTTGGCTCGGGCAGCGCCTCCCTGGGATTAGCTGGCCAGGCTGCCCCAATCCGCGGCCTGGCCCACCAGGCTCGCCTGGTCTTCCAGGCTATCGAGCAAGAAATGCACTGGACCAGCCCGGTCTTCTATTCTAAGTACGGGCGCTACCTGCTCTCGGGTATCCCCCTGGACTTGACCGAGCTGTTTGCAGACGCCTACACCCAGGGCGCCAGGATCCATTCAAATTCGTGGGGCGGCGGCGACCCCGGCGCCTACGATACCCAGTGCGAGCAACTCGATCGTTTCGCCTGGGAGCACAAGGATTTCCTGATCCTGGTCGCGGCAGGCAATGACGGCTCGGATCGTGACCAGGATGGCCAGGTCGATCCCCAGAGCGTCTCTTCGCCGGGCACAGCCAAGAACTGTCTGACGATCGGCGCTTGTGAGAGCCAGCGAACCGGTTTTGCCCAGGCAAGTTACGGACGGTGGTGGCCGAATGATTACGCCGTCCCACCGCTGCGTGATGATCGGATGGCCAACAACCCGCGCCAGGTGGCGGCCTTCAGCAGTCGCGGCCCGACCCTGGACGGGCGGATCAAACCCGACCTGGTGGCCCCAGGCACCTTTATCCTTTCCGCCCGCTCGACCCGCCTGGCGCCGAACAACATGGGGTGGGGCAGCTTCCCAGCTTCGCGGCTATATTTCTACAATGGAGGCACCAGCATGGCCACACCGTTGGCCGCAGGGGCGGCTGCCCTGGTGCGAGAATACCTACGCAAGGTGGAGAAGATCGAAAATCCCTCTGCGGCGCTGATTAAGGCTGCTTTGGTAGCCGGCGCGAAACGGATCCATTCGAACGCCCCAC
>JAYRWF010000442.1:0-3761 GCA_041918195.1 Anaerolineales bacterium | reverse complement strand
TCGAACTGGTATTGATCTTTCAGCAGCTCGTAAGTAGCCTGGCTGACCTGTATTCTGCCGGGCAGACCGTGACTTTCCATCCGGCTGGCCGTATTGACGGTGTCGCCCCACAGGTCATAGGCAAACTTATTCCAGCCGATCACCCCGGCGACAGCCGGACCGCTATGCAGGCCAATGCGGACCTGCAGATTGCGCACACCATCAATCTCCAGGCGGCCGATTTCTGCCTGCATTTCGAGTGCCAGGCTGGCCAGGATCTGGGCATGGTCTGGGCGCGGTACGGGTAAGCCACTGACTACCATGTAGGCATCACCAATGGTCTTAATTTTTTCCAGGGTTGACTGTTCGGTCAGCCGGTCAAAACTGGAAAAGACTGTGTTTAGCAGATTCACAACCTGGTCTGGGGAGAGATGGGAGGAGAGCGGGGTGAACCCAACGATGTCCGCAAACAAGACACTGATCGCCGGATAGTAATCTGCAATCCGCTCGCCGCGCTTTAAGCGCTCGGCGGCTGGGGCTGGCAAGACATTTAATAGTAAAGCGTTTGAGCGATCTTCTTCTTTCTGAATGATCAGGCGTTGGATGAAATTTCGGCGGATGGAAAGCTCGAAAAAATACAAGCCGATCAAGCCGACGATCCCCAGGGTAACCAGGAATGCGTTGCTGATGATTAGCCTGGGGCCTAAGTTGGTAGAGAGTGAACCATCAAAGCGTAACAGATAGGCCAGCGGTTGGATAGCCAGTAACAGCAGCGTGACCACCAACGCCAGGCCAAATTGGGTTCCTGGGACGGTGTATAAGAAAACCAGAATTACCATTAATCCGAAAATGTAATACAGGCTGGCCGGTTCAGTGGGCTGCGCCAGGCGGACAATTGCAATTACCCCAAGGCCGGCGGTCAAGGTGATCAGTGCGGACAGGGGGCGCATCATCTGACGGTAAATTGGGCGAAAAGTGGTCAGGATGACCAGGATGATGACCGGTGCGCCCATCCCATAGCGGATCAACCAGGCCTGGCGATAAGAAAGCGGCGCTCCTACCAGGTCAATCAGACCGAACAAGCACCATAAAATCAGCCCCATCAGCAAGCCGATCCGGTTGATCCACAGGAAGTTTTCAAAGAAGTAATCCTGAAAGGTCTCTTCCAGGGCATCGTTGAAACGGAGGCGCTTTTGTTTGGCAAGCTCGAGCAAGTCACTTAATTCGGGTAAATTCATCAGCTAAAACCCTGGTAATGCAGTTGACACTTTCAGCGTCTTGAGCAGCGGCCTTCCGGCCTCCGCCTGGAGAATAGGGTATAATTTCCGATGACCAAACCTGTTCAAAAGGAGGCGCTAACGGTTCGATAACCAATTCTAACACTCACCGGGAAAGCCAGTGCATGGACTGGAATGGTTGGCGAGAATTTTATGGAAAGAGAAAAATTCTTGGAAGAACCAGACTAGTTGACGAGGATGTGGGTTCCTGGCCGCGGGGCCAGGGAAAATCGATTGATCAGCGGAAGCCCACCGGGCGCTCCGTCGCCCGCCATCTTTCCCTCCACTATAAAACCAGGTTACAACACCACCCAGGCGACTGGATGGACAAAATCACCTGGGACGGTAACATCAGATAGAAGCGGAGGGATCTCACTATGTGTGGAATCGTAGGATATATTGGCCCGCGTGATGCCACGCCGATCATCCTGAATGGATTGAAGCGGCTGGAATATCGTGGTTACGACTCGGCTGGCCTGGCACTTTTGGATGGCAAGCGGATTGAAGTACGCCGGGAGGCTGGAAAACTGAGTCGGTTAAGCGCTTTGGTAGATGAACACCCTGTGCATGGTCATGCCGGGATCGGGCATACGCGTTGGGCGACACATGGCGCGCCAAGCGCGCGCAACGCCCATCCCCACCTGGGTATGACCGGTAAAGTGGTGGTGGTACATAACGGGATTGTTGAAAACTTCCTCGAACTGCGTGAGGAACTGCAAGCCGAAGGGGCGCGATTCAGCTCTGACACGGACACAGAGGTGATTGTCCACCTGATAGAGCGTTACCTGAACGCTCAAACCGGGCTGGCAGAGGCTACCCGATCGGCTTTGAAGCATTTGAAAGGCGCACATGGGGTGGTCGTGCTATCTTCCCTGGAGCCAGATAAGATTATCGCTGCACGTATCGGCAACGCTGGAGGGGTGGTGATCGGACTTGGAGAGGGAGAAAATTTCATTGCTTCAGATCTACCGGCGATTCTGGAGCACACTCGCCAGATGATCTTCCTCGAGTCGCACCAATTTGCGGTAGTCACACGCCAGGAAGCGATTGTCCAGACGCTAGAGGGTAAAACGGTGCGCCCGCAGGTTCACTTGGTGGCTTGGGATCCGATTTCGGCCGAGAAGGGTGAGTACCGCCATTTCATGGCCAAAGAAATCCATGAGCAGGTTCGTTCACTGACCGATACCATCGGTGGACGGGTGGACTTTGAAAACGGGGCGGGGATTTACCTGCCGGAGTTGAATCTGAGCGCTGATAAGGCGCGCAAGATCAATAAAATAATTATCACTGCCTGCGGGACAGCAGCGCATGCCGGAATGGTCGGCAAGATCTTAATTGAGCACATTGCCCGGTTGCCGGTTGAAGTGGATATCGCCTCGGAGTTTCGCTACCGGGATCCGCTGGTTGACGAAAACTGCGTTGTATTAGCCATCAGCCAATCTGGGGAGACCGCTGATACCTTAGCCGCAATGGAGGAAGCGCGCCAGAAAAAGGCGACTTTATGGTCGATTGTCAATGTAATTGGCTCGCAAGCGATGCGCCTGGCAGATGGCTATATAGCGATGCAATCTGGGCCGGAGATTGGGGTAGCCTCGAGTAAGGCATATACCGCTCCGCTGGTTGATTTGTATATGCTGGCAGTGCTGTTAGGCGACCTGCGCGGTGTCTTAGACCGTACGGTTCGGCGACGGTTGTTAGCGGATTTGCGACGCATTCCTGACCTGGTCGGTCGTTGTCTCGACCGGGAAGCCGAGGTAGAGAAGATCGCCCGTGGTCTGGTGGATACCCAACATTGCTTGTACTTGGGTCGAGGGATTAACATGCCTACAGCATACGAAGGAGCCCTAAAGCTGAAAGAAATTTCTTATATTCATGCCGAAGGTTATCCTGCCGGCGAGATGAAACACGGCCCGATTGCCTTGATCGATCGGGAGATGCCGGTGATTGTGATTGCACCACGCGACCCGTGGTATGAGAAGATGCTCAGCCAATTGGAACAAGCCAAGGCGCGCGGCGGCCGTGTGATTGCAGTGGCGACCGATGGCGATGAGACGATTGCTGGCCTGGCTGATCAGGTATTGTGGATACCCGATACACCCTGGCTGCTCAGCCCGGTGACCACGGTAATTCCACTTCAGATGCTGGCTTATCATATCGCTGCCTTGAAGGGCCTGGACGTTGACCAGCCGAGGAACCTGGCAAAGAGCGTAACGGTGGAGTGAGCGCATGCCTGCGATCCAGCCTGCCCGGTTAAAACAGCAAGCCGCTTTGCTGGCGGAACATTTTGATGATCCGCCAGCTTTTGTGCGCAGCTTGCATCACCTGCTTGATTTTTATGCTGAGCGTGTCCGGCGCGGCGGTCAGGTTGGAGATGCGCCGCCGCTGTTGGCGGCGTACCGGGTTCGTCCGCCGGTGTTGCGCCAGATCGAGCAGGAAATGGCAGTCTGGTGCGCAGAAAACCCCCAGGGTGGGCTAGCATTATGCGAAGCGCTGTGGGAACAGCCG
>JAYRWF010000441.1:0-10948 GCA_041918195.1 Anaerolineales bacterium | reverse complement strand
GAATACGTCGAAATTCGTAACACCGCCCTGGCCCCCATCCAGCTCGAAGGCTGGACCCTGGTAGATAAGGCAAAACACCGATTCACTTTCCCCGACTTTTTGCTCCAACCCGGCCAGGTCTGCCGGATCTACACCGACCAGGTTCACCCCGAATGGTGTGGATTCAGCTTCGCATATAATGAAACCGCCATTTGGAATAATGGCGGCGATTGCGCAACCCTGGCAGACAGCCAGGGCGCGCCGGTGACAGAATATTGTTACTCAAAATAACCCCTGGCTAGACCCCAGTAACCATCAGTCGCCATATAATAAACGCCAGGAAAACCAGGCTGACACCGTGCACCAGCATCGCCTGGTGCCTTTCCTCAGCCCGCGTGTACAGGTATAGCGCCGGGATCACCAGCGCACTGACCGCCCCGTACAAGATGTGCATGGGTCCGCGCTCCAGCCGCGGGTATCCGCCTGTCGCCGCAACCACCAGCCCCAGAACAGCCTGAGCGAGGATCAAAACCTCAGCAATCATCAGCGCGCCGGAATAGTTAGGATCCGATTTCTGCTTGCGGAAAAACCGCCAAAAGCTCCAGACTGCCATAATCACGACAAACAAAACAGCTGTATTAGCTAACCGGTCATGAATGACGGTAAGAGTCATGATTCCTCCTAAAGTAGGATGATCTCGAAAAGATTGTTCTGATAGACCATTGAATTATACCCTTCAAGGGTTAAGCCGCGACCCAAAAAGGTGATGAATCAAATCACCCTTAAGGGGTGAAACAGGCCGGATTTTCAGCCTGTTAGCCATTTTTCGCTATGCTATAATCCTCGCTGGACTAATTCGACTAAGAAACTCTATTTTCTATTAAATCTAGGAGGAACTCATGGCTCGACCGACGCCGTCACCTGCCGAAGAACCCGCAAAAAAGAAGAAAATGAACCGGCGTGAATTCCTGAACTTTGCCTGGCTCGCTTCACTTGGTTTTCTCACCGTGAACGTGGCTGGCATTACCTACTTATTCTCCATGCCGCGCTTTAAGGCCGGCGAATTTGGCGGCGTTTTCCCTTATGGCAAAGCCTCCGAACTACCCCAACTCGGCGACGCGCCGCAGAACTTTCCTAAGGTGAAACTGTGGATGTCGAAAACAGAAGAAGGCGTCACAGCAATCTACAAGGTCTGCACCCACCTGGGTTGTTTGTACGGCTGGAGCGATCAGGCCGACCGCTTCGTCTGCCCTTGCCACGGTTCACAATTCACTAAAGACGGCAAGTTCATCGCTGGCCCTGCCCCGCGCAGCCTCGATCGCTTCCCCATCCAGGTTGTCTCAAACGGCCAAGTGATTGCTGAAACCAATGCCAATGGCGACCCGCTCCAGATTCCGGATGACCCGAATGCCGAAATCTTGATCGATACTGGCACGCGCATTCAGGGCGCGCCGCATGCCTAATCGCAATCCATCCGCTGCCCGACCAGGACCCAAATCGGAGAGCCATCGATGATCAAATCGCTTAATTTTCAAGACATCCGCAAAAAATTCAGTCAGGCGCTCGACGCTCGCGTCCGCGCAATCACTGCCGGCCTGGGCATCACTGAACTCGGCGCCATCATGCGCGGCGAACCGCCCACCGAAAAACCCAACCCGCGCTATAAAGTTCATACAACCAGCTTCCTCTTCCACATCCGCCCACGCTATTACGAGCTAGGTAGCACAATCTTCACCCATACCTTCCGCCTGGGCTTTCTGACAACGTTCTTTTTCTTCATTGAAGTTTTCACCGGCCTGATCTTGATGATCTACTACACGCCTTCTCCCGAGAAGGCCTATTCTTCGATTGTCAACCTGATGACCAACGTGCCTTTTGGCTCCTTCTTCCGCGATTTACATCGCCTGGGCGCCGAGGGAATGGTGATCTTCACTACCCTGCACATGCTGCGCACGTTCTTAACTGGTTCGTATAAAAAGGAACGCTCCTTCACCTGGCTGACCGGCCTGGCGCTTCTGGGAATCACCCTGTTCCTTAGCTTCAGCGGATACCTGCTGCCTTGGGACCAACTTGCCTACTGGGCGGTCACGATCGGCACCAGCATGGCTGAGGCCGCGCCGCTCTTTGGTAACGAAGTCAACCTTTTGCTGCGTGGCTCACCCGACATTGCCGCCAATGGCTTACTGCGTTTCTACTTGCTCCATGTCGTCCTGCTGCCGCTTCTGGCAATCCTGATTATCAGCATCCATTACTACAAAGTCTCGCGTGAGCACGGCATTTCCCAACCGGCTTCCTTCACGGAAGAAGGCGCTGCCAGCCCCGAGAAAAAGAAATGGGCCAAGACGCGCGTCGATTTCCTGCCCGACCTGTTCACCAGTGAAATCTTCTGGACCAGCCTGGGCCTCTTCCTGCTCGTCCTGGCAATTACCGTGCTGGGCTACAGCGCCCCGCTTGAAAACGTCGCCAATCCACAGGTCACCCCGCTCGATACCAAAGCACCCTGGTACTTCTGGTGGCTGCAGGGCATGCTCAAGCTGGGCGACAAGACCTTGATGGGCATTATCCTGCCGACCATCCTGGTGGTGCTTTTAGTCGCTGTCCCCTATATCGACCGCAACCCGTACCGCAGCCTGTACCGCAGACCGCTGGCCGTCGGCCTGGGCATCCTCTCCGTCGGCGCCCTGATCGTCTTGAGCTATATGGGTCTGCCCGAATATGGCATCAAGCAAGACCCGGCTACCCGCACCGTCCAAGACCTGATCCCGATGGAAGGCCCTGGCCCGGTGTATGAAATCCCCTTCGACCAGCTTCAGAACGGGGCATATATCGTCAATGAAAGCCCAACCGCCGACATGTGCTTGAACCTGGACTTTGGCTGCCCAGTTCTCGAGGAAGTCTTCACTTCCTACTCTGAGAAGATCAACGGTTACATCGAAGCCGGCGAGCTACCTGAGGACACAACAGCTACCATGGTAATTGAAGACTGGCAGCTAGATTTGAAGAAAGTGACTCTGCGCATCACCTGGGTGGACGCCGAAAACCAGAACAAAGAATACAGTCGTGAGGCTTTTATCCATGCCGATCGCGGCTCAGAGTAAGAGAGGGCAAGAGACATCATGAAGCGCATTCAACTCGAGATTTTTCTGGGTATTCTGACCATCCTGGCCACCAGCGCCCTGATCCTGTACTACGGCATCACTGAGCCGGAAAGAATGGCCGCCAATGCCGCAGCCGCCCAGGCGCGTGAGATCGAAGTTGGCGCGGCACTGTATGAGGCCCAATGTAGCCGCTGCCACGGCGTTCAAGGCCAGGGTATTCCTGGCCTGTGCCCACCGCTCAACGACCGGTATTTCTTTGACAATCGGTTGACTGACGTTGGCTGGTCTGGCGCATTGGAAGATTACATCGTTGCCACCGCCTCCAGCGGCCGCCTGGCATCTACCCGCCCGCAGCTTTATCCCGGGCAGGGTAACCCGGCCATGCCGTCCTTCTCGGACCAGTACGGCGGCCCGCTTCGCCCCGATCAGATACGCAGCATCGCCACGTTCATCATGAATTGGAGCGAGACTGCCACCCTGGTTGAGGTCCCCAGCCTACCGGCTGGCCCAACCGTCGGCGTTGAGATCACCAAAGAGCTCCCGGCCGGCAATGTCGCCAACGGCGAAGCCCTGGCAACCAGCCTGGCCTGCACCGCCTGCCACATCCTCGCCCCGACCGGGCCTGCCTGGCTCGCCGGCGATGGTCAGCCCGGAATTGGCGCCCGAGCTACTGAACGCCTGCAGGACCCTGCCTATACCGGCAATGCCACCACCCCCGAGCAGTATCTCTTTGAGGCCGTGGCTGATCCCAATGTCTATGTTGTCGCCGGTTACGCCGCCAACATCATGCCCGGCGCTTATGGCAGCCAACTCACCGACCAGGATATGGCCGATATCATCGCCTACCTGCTTAGCTTGAAATAGCGAGGATCTCATGCCGGCTATCAAACGCACGATCGGGTTATTCCTGCTGCTGGGTTTGCTACTCTTCGGAGCCGGCGCCTGGGCCGCTAGCGCCCAGTCTTCTCCGGAAGATCAGCTCCAGCTGGGTGCGCAACTCTTTGCTGAGTATTGCGCTGCCTGCCACGGCCCCGATGGCCAGGGGCGGGTTGGCGCCACCCTGGCTAAGGACTGGCCATCTGTCCGCCCCGACCTGACTGTGAAGAACATCATCATCAGCGGCATCCCCGGCTCAGCCATGCCAGCCTGGAGCAACACCAACGGCGGCCCGTTGGATGCTGCCCAAATCGAGGCGCTAACAGCCTACATCCTGAGCTGGCAAACCGGCGGCGCAGCCAATATCATCATTGTTCCCACACCCACACCGCTGCCCCCGGTCACCCCGGTCCCAAATGTCACTGGCGATACGGTTAACGGGGCCGCGCTCTTCCAGGTTAACTGCATTATGTGCCACGGCGAGGGCGGTCAGGGCAAGATCGGCCGGACCCTGGCCAAGCAGTGGGCCGGCGTCCGCCCAGACCTCACCATCCAGAATACCATCCGTCGCGGGATTGCCAACACTTCCATGCCAGCCTGGGGCCAGGCCTTTGGCGGGCCACTCAATGACCAGGAAATTAACGACCTGACCGCCTATATCCTGGCTATGCCCAAAGTAACCCAGGTTCAGACGCCCACCGAGCCACCACAGCCCACAGAAGACACCTGGCTGAGCGGCTGGGGTGGCATCCTGGTCTTCGTCGTGCTGTTAGCAGTGTTGCTAACCTTTGGCGTCCTGATCCAACGGCGCAAATAATCTCTCCTAAATCCACCAAAAAAGTCCCCGGCCGGGGACTTTTTTGGTGGATTGACAAGCGTCTTTACCTGCGGTATCCTACAGGGCGTGTCCGGGTGGGTCCGGCGCGGCAGAAACCCCCGAACCCCGTCAGGTCCGAGAGGAAGCAGCGGTAAGGAGGCCATTCTGGGTGCCGCCGGGTAGCCTGCCCGGTCACATTTTAACCACCCGGATTGCACAGACAGTGCCCACTTCCGAAAGCCTGCCCCGCCAAGAGCCCGGCCCCGCCAGGCGAACTGCCCGCCTGCCAGCCCTGGCCGCGCGCCTGGCTGCGTTGCTCTCTGGCAAGGGCGCCCGCGAAGGCTACCTGGCTGCCCTCGACCAAGGGTTGATCAGCCTGGCCAATTTCACTGCAACGGTCATCCTGGCGCGCAATATCTCCTTGACCGAGCTGGGTGTCTATGGAGTTGGCTTTACCACCCTGCGCCTGGCGCGCGCTGTCCAGGAAGGCCTGACTATCCAGCCTTTGAATACCTTCGGCGCGCCGATGGATGCGGTTGAATTCAAGCGCTATGCCAGCGCCACGACCCTGATTCAGTTCGCCCTGGCTGTCCTCTCGGCCGCCTTTGTCGCCCTGGCCGGTTGGATCGTCACTGAAACCGGCAATGACACCGCCGGGCCAGCCTTGTTTGCCCTCTGGTCGGCCTTCCTATGGTGGCAGCTCCAGGAATACATTCGCCGGGTGATGTACACCCGTGGCGATGTCTTCAATGCCGTCTTGAATACAGCCCTATCCAATGCTGTCCGGTTGGGGTTGGTCTTCTGGTGGGCAGCGCAAGAAACCTTGACCGGCATCGCCGGCTTGCAAGCCATTAGCATCGGCTCGCTGGTCGCCTTGCTGCTTGGCTTGTGGCAGACCCGCCACTACTGGACGCGCGAGCTTGCCAGCCTGCCGGAGACCTGGCAGCGTAACTGGCGCTTCGGGCGCTTCATGCTCGGCGCAAGCCTGTCCAACTGGGTTTCGGTGGAATTCTACCCGGTCCTGACGGCCGGAATGATCAGCTTTGCCGCTGCCGGGGCCTACCGGGTCATCCAGAATCTGGTCCAGCCGGTCCAACTCCTGCTGCGGGCAATCGATACCTTCCTCAGCCCGCGCGCCGCGCGCACCTACCACCAACAGGGCTTTCCCGGCCTGGAAAAGTTGCTCCGCAAGACCTACCTGATCTTTGCCGGCCCTATCCTGGGCCTCCTGACGTTGGCATCCATCTTCCGACGCCCACTGCTAAACTTGCTCTACGGTGAAGACTACCTGGCGTATGCGGACGGTGTGATCCTGATGGCCTTCTTCTACGCCTTGTGGTTTGCTTACTGGCCGCTCCAAACCGCGCTAAAAGCCATGCGCTCGAGCCGGCCGATCTTTATCGCCAACCTGACGGCTATCCTGGCCATGTTCACCGCCGGGATCTGGTTTATCAACCAATGGGGAGTGTATGGAACGCTGACCGGCCAGGCCTTGAACGCCCTGATCGTGATGGCCATCCATTATACCGCCTGGCGCGCCCTGCGCCAGGCCAGCCGCTAGCGCCCGTGCAGCCAGCGGCGCGGGATGCGGCCGTTCCAGTTTTTCTTCCAGCGATACCCAAACGTGATCAGGAAAGCCAGAAAGATCAGCTTAAGGTCAAATCCCAGACTGGCGTGTTGGATATACAGCCGGTCAAAGCGCAATTTCTGACGCGGCGTCAGAAAATAATCCCCCGCCACCTGCGCCAGGCCGGCCAACCCAGGCCGGACACGATGCCGCTCGCTGTATTCCGGCATAAGCTGTAAATACTCATAGACCAGCACCGTGCGTTGCGGGCGAGGTCCCACAAAACTCATTTCACCACCCAGGATATTCAGCAATTGCGGAATCTCATCCAGTGCAGTTTTGCGCAGCAGCCGGCCGATCCACAAAACCCGCTCGTCGCCTTCCTGCGACAACACCGGCCCGGTTAGCTGCTCAGCTTCCCGCACCATCGAGCGAATTTTATACTGGTGAAAATTCTTCCCCCCGCGTCCGACCGAGTTCTTCACAAATAAGACCGGTCCGGGATCCTCGAACCAGACCAGGAACAGGCTTGTCAACCAGACTGGCGTCGAAAGAAACAACCCTAACAAAGCCAACAGCAGATCAAAAATCCGCTTTCCGAGCGGATCTACCACCTCTGAACCAGGCGCCTGCTGGTGCATCTTTCGCACTGCCGCCTGGATCTCCGCCGGGGGTGGGGCATTGTCCTCCCACAGGCGCTCGCGCGCAGCCGTGGCCCATAGGCAACCGGTAAACGCCCCCAGGCTGGCTGCTCCAAGCTCCAGCAGCCAGCGTCCAACCAGCGCCGCCGGACTGGCATCTGCCGCCCCCCAACTGCTGACCGGGCGCTGGGCGAGCCACGCCAGGCCGGTCCCCAACAGGAAAGACCACCGGTAATGCCAACGCCAGGTGAGCGGCGCCCCAGCCAGGCCCCGCTCCAGGATCAGGGCCAGCACAGCCGCCAGCAGCGCCAGGAGGAACACATTCACGCGTCGGATTATACCTTAGCCCGCCCGCTTCCCGCCCTGGTTCCAAACCGCTCGCTGCCGGATGATATAATTGCCAGTTGTTCGAAAAATTGCCGGTACATCAGGAGCTATTTCACGCATGAAGCAATCTGCTCGCAGTTGGTACATCTTGGGGGGCTTGCTTGCCTTCTTGGCTGTCTCAGGAATTGTCTGGTATCCAAAACTTCGCCAGCGCTTGAACGCCCCGCTCGGCCCAGCCCTTGAGCTTCCGACCTATACCCCGGCAGCCTCCCTGCCGGCAGCGCAAACCTTACTACTTGCCACTCAGACAACCAGCAACCAGGCAGCAGCTACCCTACCAGCGCCGCTCCCTACTACCTTCGGCCAGGCCGCCACCGTCGAAATCCCCACCCGGCCCACCGATCAGCCCCAGCCAACTGCCGGGGCCCCCTTATGCGGCGGGCCGCCCGTCATGACCATCCTGGGCATCGGCGCAGACCACGGCAAAGCCAACGATTACCGCTACGGCCTCGGCGACGCCATTCGCGTCGTGCGGGTTGACTTTATCACCCCCAAGGTCACCGCCCTGACCATTCCGCGTGATATTTGGGTCGAAATTCCCGGCATCAGCGATCATTACGACATCACCCACGGCAAGCTCAACCAAGCCTACCTGTACGGCGGCGAGGGCATGGGCTACTATGACGGGCCAGGCGGCGGGCCGGGATTGATGGCGCGCACCCTCGACCTGAATTTCGGTCTCCGCCCCGACCATTATGGCGCAGTCAACATGGAGACCTTCAAACGCCTGGTCGACGCCGTCGGTGGGATCGATATCTACCTGCCAACCGATGTCGATGGCACCCCAATTGATGATAAAACTGAAGATATGGGCTATTTCACCGCTGGCCAACACCACTTCAACGGCGATGAAGCCCTGCGCTTCTCGCGCATCCGCAAGCGCTACAACGACTTCACGCGCGGCGATTTTCAAAATATGGTTATCTGCTCGCTGAAGAAGAAACTGACTTCAGCTGAAGTGCTGCCTAAAATCCCAAAGATCATCGCCGCCTTCCAGGGGCAAGTATTGACTGATCTGAGCCTGGCTCAACTCGGCCAGTTGGCTTGCCTGCTGCCCAGCCTCGAGCGAGAAAACATCATCTTCACCAGCCTACCACAGGAAATCTTCACCTCGGGTCGCCAATATAGCCCGCAGCAAAAAGATTACACCTACGTCCTGGAAGCCGATCCGCAGGTCATCCGCGACTACATCGACCAGTTCATGGCGGGCACCTGGCCCACCCAGCCCAACGAACCCAGCTGCCCATGAGCCTGCCGCCGCTGAACGTCCCTGAGTTGCTCCGGCAATACGGCTTACGGCCCGATAAAAGCCTCGGCCAGAACTTCCTGGTCGATCCGGCGGCCCTGGTGCGCGTCGTCGAAGCCGCTCAGGTTAGCCCGGACCAGGCTGTCCTGGAAATCGGCCCTGGCCTGGGCAGCCTGACCCGTTTGCTTGCTGTTCAGGCCCAGCGGGTGGTCGCAGTGGAGCTGGATTCCCGGTTAATCCCGGTCCTGGAGGCTGTGCTAGCGCCATTTTCGAACGTACAGGTGGTCCAGGGTGATATCCTGGCGGTGGACCTGAACCGCCTGATGCTCTCCTCGCCAGAAGCCCAGTCGCCCGCCTACCAGGTCGTAGCCAATATTCCCTATTACATTACCTCGGCGGTAATCCGCCACCTGCTCGAAGCGCCGCGCCAACCCGAACGCGCTGTCCTGACCGTCCAAAGCGAAGTCGCTGAGCGCCTGTGCGCCAGTCCAGGCGACATGAGCCTGCTGGCCTTGAGCGTCCAGGTATATGGCGCGCCGCACCTGGCCGGGCGCATCCCCGCCGGCAGTTTCTACCCTGCCCCACAGGTCGACTCAGCCATTGTCCGGATCGATTTATATCCCCAGCCGGTCATCCCGGTCGACTATTTGAAGACCTTCTTCCGCCTGGCAAAAGCCGGTTTCAGCCAGAAACGCAAAAATTTGCGAAATTCGATCTCTGGAGGAATGGGCTGGACCCAAGAACAGGCCGTTGAGCGCTTGCAGGCAGCCGGGATCGACCCCCGTCGCAGGGCTGAAACGCTGACCCTGGAAGAATGGCGCGCCTTGACTCAGACCACCAGGGATCTACTGTAGTCCGCTGCTATCCCCACAACCAGAAAATCCCACCCACCAGGAAACGCAGGCCGCCAATAATCAGCAACGCAGTCTGCAGGCCCGCCCAGTCGCCCAGCAGTGGCGCTACCAATGATCCCAATAAAATCCCCAGGTTGAGCGCCAGGTTATGCAGCGCCATGCCGGAAGAACGCTGTGCCTCAGGCGTTTTTTCCATCAGGCGGTTAACCAGCCCGGGGTTGGCAATCGCCCAGGCGCCGCCGCCGGTCAACGAGGCCACCCAAAACAGCGCCGGCCCTCGCGCCAGCCCCAAAAACAAGGGATAGGCGCTGTAGAGCATCGCCCCAAATACCAGGCTGCGCTTATGGCCCAGCCGGGCGCTGATCTCTATGCTGCGCAGCGATACCAGCAGCATGGCCAAATAAAACAGGCCGCTTCCTAGGCTGATCGCCCCATCGGACAGCTTCAACACACTCACCTGTACCAACGGGAAAATCGGGACGCCCAGGTATTGAAAGGTATAAAAAAGCAGGTAGGCCAATAAAAACGGGCCGTAAGACGTGCGCAGCAGATCCAGGCCAGGCATTCCCCGCAAGCCAGGTATTGTCCGGCGGACCGCCGGGTCTGGCCGGGCAAGCGGATGTTGCTCAGCCCCTACCTCTCCGGCAGACGGCAGCCTGAGTTTGCGCAAGTAATAGGTACTCACCAACGCACCCAAAGCGCCAATTGCAAATACCACCCCATAATTCAGCGGATAAGGCAAGCCGTCCAAAAGCTGACCGCTTAGCAGCGAAGTCAACGTAATGGAAATCGCCATCAGCGCATTGCGCTTGCCAACGACTTCCGCCCGCCATTCCGCCGGCACTACCTCGGCGAACAAAGCATTGAAGCTAATCGCCAGCAACGTTCCTGGGATCGAGATCAGCAGGGTTACCAGCACAATCACCCAGATTTTAAATAGATCGGGAAACAACCACGGCAGCGGGACCAGAAGCAGGTAACCCAGGCGATGCCAGACTGAAGACCAGAAGGCAAGCCCGGTCAGCGAGCGTCCCGACATCCATTGCCCGGCTGGCAAGGAAAATAACAGGTTGACCACCGCCGGCCCGGCCGTCAACAGGCTAATTTGAAAGGCGCTGGCCCCCAGGCGCGTAGCAAAGATCGTGATAAACGCCATCGCGCTGCCTGCCTGGACGCCAAACCAGAATACATCCTGGTACAAATACTTGAAATTCGCCCGCATCGTCGGGCTCGCGGCCTGGCTGGTCATTGCGATCTCTTGAAGCCAGGTAGGTCACGGTACTCCCAGCGCATCTGCCAGACCCGCAGGGCGGCCTCGCGCTGGACACGAAAGGACATTTTCGACTGCCCAAACTGGCGATCGGGAAAGTAGAACGGGATCTCCCGGCAGGTGTACCCCAACCGGCTGGCCAGGTAAATCATCTCGACCTGGAAGGCGTACCCGTTCGAACGGACCCGCTCAAGCGGCAATTCCGCCAGAACG
>JAYRWF010000440.1:0-2554 GCA_041918195.1 Anaerolineales bacterium | reverse complement strand
GCAAGGCAATTGGGTCTTCCTGCTCCTTGGCCTGGCAATCGCGGCAGATGTAATCACCCTGGCGCCCTGGAGGGATTTCCTTGGAGACATCCTTACCACAGCGACCACAAACAGGAGGCTTAGGCTTGGCTGGCTCAGGAACCGGCCTGGGCTTTTGCGCCTGCCCGCCGGCAGCTTTCTTCTTATCTACCTCCTGGCGAGCTTTTTCCCGAGCCGCGATCTCTGCCTGGCATTTGGTACAAAGATAGGATCCGTCCGCCTGCAGGCTGGCTTTCACCTTTTCCGCCGGGATATCCTCCCCACAGGAAATGCACATCAGGGGAATTTCCACCTTCAGCTGCATCACGGTATCTCCAGCTTTGATAATATCCTGATCCTTCAGGTCGATTTGCGGGTACTGGCGCAAGGCGCCCTGCTCTGGTGATTCGCCTTTTTCGCGGCCACCATACTTAACCCCATTAATCCAGGTACCGTTCAAACTGCCCAGGTCGCGGATCCGGGCATCCGGCGGGTTCACTTCCAGGATGAAGTGATGGCGGGAGATGCAGTGATCATCGGGCAGGTAGATATCGCAATCGTCCTTGACCCGGCCAAGAAAGAAGGTATCGTGCTCATCAAAGGAAAAATCCTTGCCTTGATAAACGCCTTCGGTGACAACCAGTTTTACTGTAGCAGGCATCGCAACCTCCTGTTGGAGAACTTTTCTTTTAGTATACAGGCATTTCTGCTGCCTGGAACATTGACTTCTTGCCAGTGATAGACGACGAGGATCAGTAGATTAATCCTTATCTCGCTTGCGCATGAAGCGCTGGGCCTGAAACGCGTCTGCCATCACCGATTTGGCTTGAGGAGAAGCCGCACTCACAGCATGAATCTGTTCATCCATCTCCGCAACCATCTTGTCTGCGACCTCCTGTCCAAGCAAACCGAGATATTCGCGCAGCTTAATCCGATCCTGCTCGGCCCGTTGCAACTCAGCCGGCGCGGAGCGGGCCATGGCGCGGGAATACTGCAACACCTGGGCAGCCCTCATTTGCCGGGCAACCTGTTCGGCGACCGGCAGCACTATTCCTTCGCGGAGCTGGAATTTTTCCGGGGCGACCATTCGCACAGTCACCCGGTTGAGTGGCGCCATGAGCAGGTTACCAGCCGGCGTGGTGTAACTCACTTCGCCTTCGACGCTCAAACGCTGGCCAGCTTTTCCGGTAAAGAGCGTCAGGCGAAGCGGGATTTCGACCTCCAGGTCGCGGGGGATATCGCCGATCGAGATCACCGCCCGGCCATCGACCAATTCGGCCTGATAGGAGGCGGACAACGGCACCAACCAAGCGCCTTGCGGCAGGCGGATCTGGATCTGCACCTGGCGGGCTGCCAGGTCGGCGGCCTCGCCCAGTTCGCTGGTCAGGTAAGGGACAATTTGGTTGGCAGCCTGGACATGATAGAAGCGGCCACGCCCCTGGACAGCAATTTCGGTCATCAGGGCTTCGTTGTAGTCTGAACCTACCCCAAGGGTGGTGACCACGACACCCTGGTGCGAAGCTGCGCCGGCCCGCTGGCCAACCTTTTCCAGCTCCGTCTCGCCGATATTGGCCTGGCCATCACTGAGTAGAAGCAGCAAATTGGTATCAAGCTTCTGTCCAAGCGCCTGCTGGATGCCCAGCTCCAAACCGCCATCCAAAGCGGTCATCCCACCCGCCTGCAACTCAGCGACAACATCATCGATCTGCCGGCGAGCAGCCGAATTGACCAGGGTCGGCTTCAAGTACAGGCTTGGTTCGTCGGAGAATGCCACGAGGGAAATGGTATCCCCATCATGGAGGAAGCGCAGCGCCTGGCGGACTGCCTGCCGGGTATATTCCAATTTCTCGCCACGCATCGAACCGGAAACATCGATTACCGCGGTAAAGCTCATAGGCGGCCGGCCACTGGCAGTCGGGGCCGCCTGCTCAGACGGAATATCCTTAGGAGCGCGCAGCGTCACCAGCAAGTAGCGGTCGAGGGTTTGCCCGGCCGGAGCGCTGACCTGGTCCAACTCCATTTGAACTTCCAGGTAAGAACCCGACAAGCCAGGCAAGGGAGCCTGCTCAAAAGCCAATTCTCCCCCACAACGCGAGCATTCTTTCACCCCTTTGGGTTCATCCTGCAGCAAGCCACAATACAGACAGCGCATCATCTTAGCCATTTTCTCCTCCGGTTTCTAAATATTCTTCGATTTCATCAAAAGACAGGTAAGCATGGGGCAAGCGAACAAACATTTCCTGCCCTTTCCACCAGATTAGTTCAGCCGAATCTTCCATGTCCAGTATTCCGTACCATCCCTGGCAAGATTCGAGCAATTGGATGAAAGCCTGGCGAATAGATTGCGACTCAACAAACAACAGGCTCATCGTGGTGCCAGGTGTGTCAAATTGAAACAATACCAGGCCATCGCCTGGCTCAGGCTGTCGATCGACCGACAGGTAAATATAGCCGATGCCCACCTTTTGGTCGTTGCCTGGAGATTTTTCCAGAGCAGTCTGGAGTTGCTCCGCCAGGCGCGGGTGATGCTGGCGCT
>JAYRWF010000439.1:0-12705 GCA_041918195.1 Anaerolineales bacterium | reverse complement strand
GTGGATCCAAAGAGGCTATCCTGGTACAGGATCCAGACATGGTTGCTGCCTTCGACCAATTGGATCTGGAAGGTCACCCCGCTGGTGCCGACATTGTAGCGCCGGACATCGCGCCATTCGATCACAAACACCCGGTTTGGAGCCGTTCCGGAAGTAGCGGTGTAGATCGCGCCGCCGGAGGCCGGGTTCAGATCATCCCAGAAAGCAGCGATCATCGCGTTCGGACGGGCGGTGTTCGGGATCGCCACATTGTTATAGGCGGTGCTGGCAGTGCTGAAGTGGGCATTGCCATTCGACGAGATCTTGACCGAGGTGTAATTCGTCCCGGCAAAGCGGAAGGTGAATGGC
The DNA here is from genome assembly GCA_041918195.1 of Anaerolineales bacterium. GTDB lineage: Bacteria > Chloroflexota > Anaerolineae > Anaerolineales > UBA4823 > CAZAGA01. The sequence continues at coordinate 12,357 of JAYRWF010000439.1, read as the reverse complement.
AGCGTGACCGTCTTGGTTGTATCATCTCGCGTGATACTCTGGTTGGTCACCCCAGCGATCCAGGTCCGGGTCTCGTTATCCGTCCGGCAGTAACCGCCGGACAGGTTGGGGCAAGCCGACGGAGTCGGAGTGTTGGTCGGCGTGGGTGGAATAGCCGTATTGGTGGGAGTCGGCGGGACAGCGGTGTTGGTTGGCGTGGCGGTTGGTGGGCCAGCCGTGGGTGTAGCCGTTGGCGGAGCGGTCGTTGCCGTCGGGGTAGCCGTCGGGCTGACGCCGCCGCAGGACGGGAACTTGAACGCGCCAATGCGTGTCTTCCAAGGTGCAGTACCCGTGCTAGGCATGTATTCCGTCGTCATCCAGAAGGTACAGTCATCCACCGGGTCAACCGAGATCATTGCATAGTCACCCCAGCGTGAGCCGGTGCCAGTTTGCGATCCCGATCCGGAAATCAAGGTCGTCTCGCCCTGCGGCAACTGGCCAAGTGTATCGCTTGCCAAACGGCCGGTATAGCGGATACTCGGGTAAATCGAGGTGCTTGAGACGCTGTACACAACCGCAATATTGCCATCCCGGTCCATGGCGATGCTCGGCATCCAACGATGGTTGCTATCCGGCGAGAATGTGCCCTGTTGGTATACTGATGGCGTCCCATTCGGGTTGCGGATCTCATACCAGCGGAAGGCTGCCTTGACTGCCGTTGTGCTGTCCGCATCCACGCTGTGGCTGACCACCATCGTTTCAAAAGAACCAAAGTTCCGATAAGCCAGGCGGTGCATCAGACGATCCCCCAGCCCATCCAGCTTGACGCTGGTGCCAGGCTGAGGAACGCAACTGCGCGTTCCCGAGCACAACTGATTGAAGGCCGCGATGCTGATATTCGTTGGGCCGGTGAAAGTCGAGTTGGCGGTATTGACCCAGTCAACATGGAATTTCCACTGGTGCAGCGCTGAGCTACCCACCTCAACAATGAAGTTGGGCGAACCGGCTGGCGGCAAGGTCGCCCCATCCAGATCTGTCGGGAGCAAAGAGCCGTAGGCAGTGCTGGTATTGAACTGGACAAAGCGCGCCGTTTGGCCGGTCAGCATCTTATCACGCTCTAGGACAATCGCGCTGGCGCCCTGGAAAGAGCTGGTGAAACGATTGGCAGTCAGGTAATAACCATCTGGCCAGACGCCCAGCTTGGGATAATCATAGAAAACGGTCGTGCTAAACTGGAAGAAGTAGCGATAGTAAGAACCAGTTGGATCGCCAGTCGTGGAGACCGCCACGCATTCACCGTAGGGATTTGCAGCAGTGAACTGAGACAGGATCCAGCGATCTGCCATCTGGTCGTACAGGACGATCGGATCGCCATCGTTACGGGTCGAGCACGAACCGCTGAAGCCAGACCAGATCGTGTTAGAAGCAACCGGCCCGTAGAGTGAGTTTCCGTTCTTATCCCAGATCTGCGTATGCAGGTTGACCATCTGGACATAGTGGTTGGGGCCGACATCGCCGTTGGTGTCCGGTGGGTAAACCCCAGCGATATTGCCTACGCCATCAAAGTTCACCGATGGAGAGGGCGCCAGCGGCTCGACCAGGTCGGGACCGTTACCACCAAAGCTGGTTTGGAGCACCGAATCTTCCACTGGCTCGCGTTCGCCCGCCGGGCCAATTCGCTCCGTCTCGCCAGGAATGCCCATCTCACGGATCGTTGTGGCGGGCTCAATCGGACCAACTTGCATCTCGCGCAGCGGCGCAGAGACATCCATCATCACTGCCTCACCAACAACTGGTCCGGTTTGGAACAGCAACCCTTCAACCGGTCCTTCGCTGCCGGTCGAGAGTGGCGTCGCCTCACCAGCCCCCTGGGCCGCAGGCCCAAGTCGCTGCGGCTGAGCCGCAATCAGGTTCGGATTCCGGCTGGCCGTGAAAGCGCCAAACACCAGCACCGCTAACAACAGAATTGATAACACCATTACAAAACGGTTCGACCTTCGGTTGTTCATCCTTATCTCCTCTTTGGCTTACATTATTGATACCCAAATTCTTGATCTACCGAACAAGGCGGGCCGGGCCACTTTGGCGTCTTATACTCCATTGATGAACGAATTAAATTTGCAATTATTACTGACTTAACCCCCAATCAAGCAAAATTTTACCAGTACTGGGCAGGTTTGAAAAGGGAAACCGAGAAAGAGTAACCCCATTCGAAGCATTTTTATGAAGCTTTAACAGCCTGACAACCGATTTTAATGAAAAATAACATTAAAGATAAATCCACCAAGGGGTGATTATGCTCAAATTAAATCAAGATATGTTTGGTCTGCAGCAATGGAATTTCACGGAGTGACTTTGAATCATAGAGAATGGTGGGGCATAAACCATCACGATTCAGACTGAAAACGACGCCGCTTTGTACCAATCCATCACGCTCCGGTAGTTTTCTCCAGATTGGGAAACCTTTCTGTGAGAATTTGTTGCGTTGAAAGTCCATTCGAATGATTTCTAGACCCTAGAAGAGGCAAGCGAGGCAAGAAAAGATGAAGAATAAATTTTTCCCCATCCTCATGATCCTGGCACTTACCCTGGGTGCATTTTTACCCACCGTGAGCAGCCAGGCTGGCGTTCTCCCCCCAACCACCCCTCCCAAGGTGATCTTTTTTGTCGCCGACGGCATGCGGCAGGATCTGCTCTCCGAGTACTTCACCCGCGGCCTGCCGGAAGACATGCGTGACGAGTTCCTGATCGGCGCGATGGCGTCAGATAGCGGTTTGCAAACCCAGGCGCCAGCCAACACCGGCTCAGGCTGGTACACCCTGATGACCGGCGCCTGGTCTGGTGTTCACGGCTCGACCAATAACACCTTCCACAAGAACGGCGGTTCTGGGACAGCCTTCCTGAGCAACCGCACGGCCGCTTTTGACGCTGGCGTGCTTCAGGCCGAATCGCTGGCTCAATCGGCCGAGCGTGGCGGCAAGAAGGTTATCCAGTTCGAGTTCGCTGGCGGTCGCAACGCCAGCATCACCGGCCCAACGGTTGACTACCGCAACTTCTTCTCCGGCCGTGGTGTAGTTACCAACTACATCAGCCCGATGGATGATGCACCTTTTGTCGCCGCCTTTGGTCTGCAATTTGACCACCCGGCCGGCTTCTCCAACCAGGCCCCTTACCCCGAAGCTGCACCTGCACCGGCTGATCCGGCCTGGGTTAACACCCCGGTCTCCTATAGCCCGGCCATGCAGATGCGCATGCGCGTCCTGGACTTTGGCACGGACAAGTATGGCCTGTATGCTTACATCTATGACAGCACCGATGACGGCATCGCCAACTATGACCGCGTCCTGTTTGCTCCCGTCCTGGACGGTGCAGCCGCCGTGGCTGACCTGATGAAGGGCGAATGGGGTGATGTCAAAGTCAAGATCGTTGGCGGTACCTACGCTGGCCTGACGGCTGGCTTCCTGGTCAAGGTCGAAGAACTTACCCCCGACCTGAGTATGGTTCGCCTGTTCCACAGCTCCGCTGCCCGCGCGATTGCCAAGTGGGCCGGCTTCCCCGGCGAAGCGGGCTATACCGACTTCGAAGAATTCCTGGCAGCCGAATTCCCGAGTTCCACTGCGGCAGACTATGCCGTCCTGGAAGCCGGGATCGTCAGCGAGGACACCTATGTTGAACAAGGCCTGGCCTGGGACAACTTCGCCAAGCCCGTGCTCGAGTACTTGATGACCGTCTATCAGCCCGACCTGGCGATGGTCGGCTACCCGACGATTGACGAATTCCAGCACCAGTTCATGGGCCTGGTCACCCCGACCCTGCCCAACGGCGAAGCCAACCCGGCTTACGACGACGTGCTGGTGGACGGCACCAAGGACGGCCTGGTGGCAGAGCGCGAAGGCTACCTGAAGGCTGCTTACCAGGGCGCCGCCGAAACCTATGTCACCGTCCGTCGCTTGTTGCCGGCCGGCAATATCAATTCGTTCGTCGCTTCCGATCATGGCTTTGCGGCGCAGTTCCTGGCAATTGATGCCAGCCAGGTGCTGGTTAATCTGGGTTTGCTCTCGAAGCCGCAGACATCGAACTGCCGCACTGCTTCGGGTGAGACGATCGGCTCGGCCAAGGCCTGCTGGGCTGGCGGCACGGTCCAGATCTACCTGAATGTGGCCGGTCGCGATCCTGCCCCAGCTTCTGGCTCGACCATCAAACAGATCAAAGCAGCCGACGTCGCTGCCACTGTCCAGATGATCAAGGACGCTTTTGCTGCCCTGGTTGATCCGAATGACTGGAACAAAGACGGAGCGCCGGATGGCTGGATGATGATCGACCGGATGTACACCAAGGCAGAAGCCCGCTACATCCCGAACGGCTCCGGTGGCACAGCGGATATGGCCCACCCAACTCGCACGGGCGATTTGGTGGTCTTTGCCTACCCGCCCTACCAATTCGATGCAGCTACTCCAGGCACGCTGGTATCACTCTCGCACTTCTTCGGCCAGCACGGCTACGTCCCGGATGTCCAGATGCTGGAAGCCAACGTCAACATGCGAGCCACCTTCCTGGCTGCTGGTCGAACGATCATTCCAAACAGCGTGGTTGCTGCCCGCTCGATTGATGTCGCTCCGACCATCGCTTACGTGCTGGGCGTTCCTGCTCCACAACATTCCCAAGGCCGCGTCCTGACCGAGATTCTGCTCGACGGCGCTTCCTTGAAGCAGGTCAACCTGCTACATTACACCGACTACCACGGCCAGCTCAGCTCGACCACCGTTACGATGGATGGCTTGAGCGTGGATGTCGGCGGCGCAGCTTACCTGGCCACCCTGTTTGATGAAAACGCCGCCCAACTGCCTGGCGACAGCCTGCTGCTTTCGGACGGCGACAATGTCGGCGCTTCCCCGCCCAACTCGGGCCTGCTTGAAGACATGCCGACGATCAACGCTATGAATGCCTGGGGCGTCGATGCTTCGACCTTCGGCAACCATGAGTTTGATTACGGTCTTGCTCGCCTGGCCAACCAGCAGGCGATTGCCAACAACACCTGGCTGGTCACCAACATCGTTGACGAAGTAACCGGACAGTTGGTTCCCTGGGCCAAACCCAGCGAAGTCTTCCTGGTCAATGGCGTCACGGTTGGTGTAATCGGCGCTGCTCTGGAGGTCACTCCCGAGCTGGTCAACCCGGTCAACCTGGCGGGCCTTAAGTTCCTGCCCGCTGCTCCGGCAGTCATTGCTGAATCTCAGCGCCTGGAAGCTATGGGCGTTAAGGTCCAGGTCCTGTTGGTTCACGAGGGCGTGGCCAAGGGTCAAAATACAATCGACGGCGTAGCTGGCGTGCCCTGGGAAGGCCCGATCATCACCTTGGCTCAGGCTCTCCAGGACACTACCATCGACTTGATCGCCGGCGGGCACACCCACTGGGTTGCCAACACAATGGTGGGCAAGATCGCCGTGGTTGAGAACCAGAACGCTGGCAAGGATATCAGTATCAGCCAGCTGCTCGTCGCCAATGGCGATGTAGTCTGGGCTGGCACAGCCACTCGCGTGACCAAGACGCTCGGTGTGACACCGCGCGCCGATGTCAAGGCGATTGTCGACCAGGCCAATGCTGACATTGCCCCGCTGGCCAACGTGGTCATCGGCACCCAGCAGTTTGATATCCTGCGCGACCCGACCCGTTTGAACGAGTCGGCGATGGGCAACATGGCTGCTGACGCACTGCGTTGGTTCTACACCACGATCAATCCTCGCGGAGTGGATGGCGCAATCACCAACTCGGGCGGTCTGCGCGCGGACATCAAGTACGCCACCATCTCGGGCGGCGAGCTACCAGGTGAAATCACCTGGGGCGAGATGTTTGCAGTCCTGCCATTCGGCAACTCGACCGTGGTGGAAGACATGACTGGCGCTCAGCTCCAGACGGCCTTCCTGAACGGCTTCGGGCCAAAATGCGATACAGCCATCTCCACCGGGCGCTTCCCGCAGGTTTCGGGCTTCAAAGTCACCTTCCACTGCGATGCGGCTACCAAGAAGCCCATCGTCGATGGAATGTGGAAGACCCCCGATGGTCCTGGCGGCGTTGAGATCCCGATCCTGCCAACCGATGTCGTCCGCATCGTGACCAATGACTTCATGTACTACGGCGGCGATGGCTACACGGTTTTTGGACAGGGCACCAACGTCTTCATGACGGGCGACCTGATGCTGGACGTGGCGATCAAGTACGTCTCGACCTTCTCACCGGTTGGACCGGTGGTCGATGGACGGGTCTTCTTCGGCGGCACCATGGCACCAGAGTTCCTCGCCCCGGTGATCATCCTCCAGAACCCGGTCCGGCTGCCCTTGATCTTCGGCAACCGCTAACCAAGACCTTCCAGTTTAGTAATTACGGCCGCCACTCCTGGCGGCCGTAATTTTTAATTCGGCCCGCCTAAACTTTTAAATCCCTTTCATTGATCTGGCATGATTTATGTATCTCCCTGAAGAGATGATAAAATAAACTCAATTCCTTCCGCCCGTGCCATCATCAGGAGGTTGCGATGCAGGTCCTACTCATTTTCTCATTGCTATTAGCGATTGTGGCTGTCTTTTTTGCCGTGCAGAATGCTGACCCCACCCCGGTAAAATTCTTGTTCTGGAAATATGAGAGTCCGCTGGCGGTCTCGCTGCTCATTTCAGTGCTTTTGGGAGCGATCATGAGCCTGCTGGTTTCGATACCCTCCCTGGCGCGGCTTAAATTGTCTCTGCGCAACCAGCGCAAGCGCAACGCTGAATTGGAGAAAAATCTAAACGAAACCAATGTCAAGTTGGCTGAGACGCAGATCAAAGCCGCCGAGCTCGAAAAAAGCCTGGCGGCATTAAACGAACCGCCGCCGGTTGAACCACCCGCGGCGCCCGATAAGCCTGTTTAAGTCCTCTTTGAAAACACCGTATGCGGCTGACCGGTTCGTCAGCCGCATACAATAATTTAATCGCCTGGTTACGGTAGTGCGATCCCAAACAGGCGTAGCAACGGGCGCTGCCAGGGGATGCTGGCCAGGATGACCAGGAGCATCAAAGCAAAAGGCACTGCAGCTCGCAGGTATTTTTGCGCCGGTTCCTGGGCTTTGCGCGGCAGAATACTACCCAGATGCCCTAAGACAACCGCGACGAGCATCAAAGCAATGTGCTCCATGGCGAAGAAGCGATATTCTGGATTGGCGGTAACAAATGCCATTCCTTTCCCGAAAGCTTTAATCCCGTATTCGCCAAAGATATATAGCAGCAAGCCAATCAGAAACTGAGAGTCCATCCCAATCGCAGTGAAAGAACCCAATTTACGCTGGCGTTCGGTCCAGGGACGTTTTCCGCTCCAGCCGATAAAGGCGCCGACCGTAGCCAAGATCGCCACAACCAGGACTACCCAGCGCAGGATATTATGAAGCGTCAAGAGAAGTTCATAGAAGAAATTCATTGGTACTCCAGGATGGTCAAGAATAGATTTGGTTGTGGCGATATTACCAGGATACCTGAGGCTTGTCAAATCAGGCTTGTCGGAAAGTCAGGTTTATAATAGGCTCAAAAGATCCTGACCAACCAAGAGGCCTTATGTTCAATCTCGACGATTCTCAGATCCTCCCACTCAGCCTGGAACACAGTTTTTGGACCTGGTCCGCCCAAGGAAAGGTTGCCCCCATCCCGGTTCAATCCGCCAAAGGGGTTTACTTTTGGGATATCCATGGCAAGCGCTACCTGGATTTCAACTCCATGACCATGTGCGTCAACATCGGGCACGGCGACGAGCGAATTAGCGAAGCAATCGCCGCACAGGCCCGTAAGCTGGCCTATGCCGGCCCGCCAATGGCAACGGATGTACGCGCCCTGGCCGGAAAGTTGCTGTCCGAGATTACGCCTGGAAACCTGGATACCTTCCTGTTCACCCTGGGTGGAGCGGATGCGAACGAAAACGCGATCAAGCTGGCCCGCGCCTACACCGGCAAGCACAAAATCCTGGCTCGTTATCGTTCCTATCATGGCGCCAGCGCGGGCGCCATGGCCGCCACCGGCGACCCGCGCCGTACCGTTTGGGAGCCGCTGGTCATGCCCGGGGTGGTCCATTTCCTCGACCCTTATCGCTACCGCTCGACCTTCCATCGCCTGAATCCAGGGGTCTCCGAGGCCGAGTTCTGCCAGGATTATCTCAACCATCTCGAAGAAATCATCCTCTATGAAGGTCCCGAGACGATTGCTGCCGTGCTGATCGAAACCGTCACTGGCACCAATGGCGTGATCATCCCGCCCGCCGGCTATTTGCCAGGCGTCCAGGCGCTGTGTCAAAAATATAATATTCTGCTGATCTGCGATGAAGTGATGAGCGGCTTTGGCCGAACCGGGAAGTGGTTTGCCGTGGAGCACTGGAATGTCGTCCCAGACTTGATGACCATGGCCAAGGGGTTAACCAGCGCCTACGCGCCGCTCGGGGCCGTGGCAATGAAACCCGAAATAGCAACCTTTTTCAAGGAGCGGGTTTTCCAAAGCGGACTGACCTACAACTCGCACCCAATTTGCCTGGCCGCGGCGGTCGCTAATATCCAGGCCATGCAGCAAGATCAAGTCGTCGAACACGCCGCCGCAATGGGGCCGGTGCTGCATCGCCTGCTCACCGACCTGGGCGAGCAGCACCCATCGGTCGGCGAGGTACGCTCAATTGGCCTGTTTGGGGTGATCGAGCTGGTAAGAGACCGCCAGACCAAAGAGCCGCTTGCCCCTTGGAACGGCAACAGCCCGCAGATGCTGGCCGTGCGCAACTATTGCCTGGAGCATGGCTTGTATTTATATACCCACTGGCACACCCTGCTGGTAATCCCCCCGTTGATTATTAACGAAGATCAACTCAGCGAGGGCTTCCGGGTGATCGACTCGGCGCTAAGCGCGAACGGCCTTTAGGGCTCGCGGATCAGATAACGGGTTGTCGCCTGGTTTAGATCCGCATAAACCCCGCGATAGCCTTCAGGCAGCAGGGTCGCCAGGCAGTACATGATTTCATCCGTAATTGCCTCCCGCTCAGCATGGCCAAGCCTACCGGGCGGGAGGTTCAGGCGGAAAGGCTGCCCAACATTAATATGGAATTCAGCTCGCCTTAACCGGCGCCAGTGCGTTTGTGAGCCCTCGTGACCATAGAATACCAATGGTAGGAGTGGGGCGCCAGAGTGCTGAGCCAGGTAAACCACCCCTGGTCGGCCTTGCTGCAGCCGGCCATTTCCGCTGCGCGTGCCTTCGGGAGCAATAGCAATAATTTTTCCCTGTTGCAGCGCCCGAATTCCTTTCCGAAAAGCCACCGGATCAACTTCATCGCGGTTCAATGGAATCGCCCCCCACAAGTTAAATAACATTCCCATCAAGGGGTTATCCCAGGTTTCCGACTTGGCAAAGCCGGTTAAGGGGCGCGGCTGCAAGTGGGTATATACCATCGGCGCATCCAGGAAATTGACGTGGTTGCACACCAGGATTAGCGGTCCCTGCGCGGGGACGCGCGTCAGCGATTCGGCATCCACCCGGCATAAGATCCGAGTTAACCCCTTGATCGTGCGGTTGACGGTCCAAAAAGCCAGCGACATATCCTTATCCTTGAGCAGGCAGGATCATCTCGAGCCGTTTAGGCAATATTTGTAATTCAAGCTGCTGCCCCGTGACGCACAGGGTCTCACCATCGGCGTGAGCCGGTAAGCTGCCAATGACCGCCGTAACCCGTACCCGAGCCGAGCGAGCCATCTGGATTGCCGGGTGACCGGCCTGGCTGCCTTGCATAAAGCGGGGTAGCAGTAAAAATATCCCAGGGCGGCTGACCTGCCCAGCGATGCATAAATCAAATCTACCGTCATCAATCATACCTTCTGGGGCCATCATAAAACCGCCGCCCATCCTTCGCCCATTCATAATTGAGACCATCAGGGCCGGCTGGGTCAGGTTTTGATCATCCATCTCGATCTGGACCATCGGCGCGTTAAAATACAGAGCGATCGTTTTCAAAGCTGCCACGATGTAAGAAGGAAAACCGCTCAGGCGCTTAAGCTTCAGCGCTTCAAAGCCAACCACGGCATCGAAGCCAATACCTACCCCGTTGCCAAAGAAGCGCCCCTGGGGATAATCGCCGCCGATCACATAGCCGACATCAATCCAACGCCGTTGCCCGGTCGCCAGGATCTGGCAGGCTGCTTCCAGGTCATGCGGAATCCCCACCCCAAAACTGAAATCATTCCCCCGGCCGACCGGAATCAATCCCATTGCCGGGCCATCCTGCCCATCGCGGCGTGCGCGCAGTAGCCCATCGATCACTTCGTTTACTGTGCCATCTCCCCCCACCGCTACCACCACTTCCCAGCCGCCAGCCTGCGCTTCCACCGCCATCTGGCTGGCATGCCCCACCCGCTCTGTTCGGCGCATCTCAAAATCCAGGCCGGCAGCTTGCAGGCGTTGTTCGATAACCGGATACATTTTTTCGCCGTTGCCCCGCCCGGCGGTTGGGTTGACCAGGATCAAATAACGAGTCATAGATTGTTTGATAATTCCTTCAGGAAGTTGGATGATTTATGGAGAATATTATAAACGGAAAGCAACTTTTGATCAGTTCCTGTGTTTCAAGCAATACAGCATCGCCAAATTTATTCAGATATTATTGGTATAATTCTGAAATTACTGCTCTTGCTAGCCACAAAACAAGGTGAAACTATGACGATTCTCCAAGAAACTACCAGCACGACCTCCTTCTTCAATCAACCGGGGGTGAGGCTGGTTGAAATCCCTGTTGGCCCTGGCATACCCCTTGGCTTTGAGGTAGTCGCCAATCCAGCTGTTAAAAACGCTGGCGTGTATGGGACCTGGGGCGAAAGCTATGACAACCAACGCCTGGTGGAATTAATCGAAAACCGGATTGGGCGGCCAATGGTTAATGGTGAGAAGATGGACCTGGCATCTTTAGGGTTTGTCAGCCGGCATCACATTCCGCGCCTTTCGCCTGCCGAGCACACTGAATTAGAATTGGAAGTCGGCGCTCGTTTTGTCATTGAGGCGGCCCATGCCATGGGGTGGGAACCCGGCGAAGTGGATGCCTTGCTTCTTGGCATGAGCGGGCCGCTGAGCGATGATTTCGTAGTGCAGCTTGCCCGGCGGGCTGGTCTGCCAGAGAAAGCGCTCAAAGTCAGCATTCATAAGGCTTGCGATGGTTCGATGGGCGCACTCCATCTCAGCCTAAACCCAGCCCTGGCCTTGAATGGCGCCATCCAGCGCAACCTGGCAAATGAGTTGTATGGCAAAAAAGTACTTGTAGGCGGGTTGGAAGGCTTGAGCCGTTTCATTGAGTCTTCCGAAGACACCTTTGCCCTGCAGCTATTTGGCAATGGCGCGGGCGTGATTGGCGTGATCCCGGGTGAGACCATGCATTTCCTCGCTGGCAAGACGCTTGAAGTCTTTGATGAACAAGGCGTCCTGGCCGTGCGTATGTTTTACCCCCACATTGGGCGCGATAAGGGCGATTCAAACGTGGATGTCCAACTGGTCAGCAAACAGCACATCCGCCTGGCTGGCCTGATGCATGAACCGGCCAACGGCGCTCCGATCGCCATGGCCGGGCCGATGGGCATGGTCAAGCTATTTGTCCGCAATGGGGTTCAGGTGGTACGCGAGGTTCACCAGGCCTACCGGGCTCAAATGGAAGCCCAGGGACGCCCCGAACGCCAAATAAGGGTAGCTGTTGTTCATCACGCCAATTACAAGATTAATAAACTGAAACAAAAACAGCTCCAGGACGAGGGGATCAGCTTGGATATGCCCTGGGTGCTGAGCGATTTCGGGAATGTCAGCGCAGCCTCGTGCATGATTGCTTACCTGCGCTTGCTTCCACAATTCGAACCGGGTGATCATATCTTATTCGACGGATTCGGAGCCGGAACCTATTACGATGTCCTGGCGGTGGAGCTGGGTTCCTGATCGATGAATAATTTAAAACCAAACAAATTGAAAGTCCGACTTTCATTCCATCAATGAGGAGGGAGATATGTCTTTATCGCGTAAGGCCTCTCAATTGTTGGCAAGCATTATTGTTGTTGGTCTGGTTGCCTGCAACTCAACTCCGGCTTTGCCCACCCTCGATCCAACCCAGGTAGTTCTTGATCTGGCAGGCAAGTACACTGTTCAGCTTACGGCTGAGGATCTCCAAAAATCTGGCCTTTCTGGTGCTGGGACAGAGAACACCCTAGGTGCCTGGTCATTCGAGATCGAATCAAACGGTAATTTTAACGTTAGCCGAAATGGCCAATTCATCGCTTCTGGGAATCTAGGCTCAAAAGGTAATGAACTGAACATCCAACTGCTCCGAGTATGCGACACCTGTAGCTGTGGAGGGAATATC
>JAYRWF010000438.1:0-6883 GCA_041918195.1 Anaerolineales bacterium | reverse complement strand
CGGCAACCAACTGGCGCAGACAAACCTCAATGATCTCCATGGAAGGCTCATCGCAGCGCAGGAAGGGCTCGTACAAGAGCAAGCTGGCCGGGCTGTGCAAGAAGGAGCGCCCGAACGCCAGGCGCCGCTGACCGCCTGGGGTAAGCTTGCTGGCGCGCACCTTCGGTTGATCACCAAGCCCAACCAGGCTCAACACCTGCCGGGCGCGATTGAGCGGCAGCCCGCGCAGACGGCAGTGGAAGGCCAGGTTTTCTTCGGCCGAAAACGATTGGTACAGCCCATCTTCGGCAAACAGGACCCCGGCGCTTTGAGAAAAATCCGCCCGCTGTTTGAACGGATCCAGGCCGGAAACCCGCACCTCACCCAGGGTGGGTGGAATACGTCCGATCAGAAGTTCCAGCAAGATCTCCACGCCACTGCCGGGCGCGCCTATTAAACCCACACTCTGGCCAGCCGCAACCGTCAAACCGGCCACATCGACCAGGATATCCTGCCCTTCAACTTTTTGGACGCCAACCAACTCAATCATTGTAAAATTTATTGTATCTCGAAATCGTCGAAAGCAATTGACAATTTCAATCGCTGCATCTAAACTATGAGCATGTTAGCACGAGTTTATTCGTGTGCTGTAATCGGACTGGAAGGGGTCATTGTCGAAGTAGAAGTCGATACAGGCGATGGGCTGCCCTCGATCACGATTGTTGGCCTGCCCGACGCCGCCATCCAGGAAAGCCGTGAACGGGTCCAATCAGCGATTAAGAATGCTGGGTTATATTTTCCGCGCCGCAAGCTGATCGTCAACCTGGCGCCAGCGGCAGTACGCAAGGAAGGCCCAGCCTACGACCTACCCATCGCCCTGGGGACGTTGATCAGCAGCCGCCAGATCCCGCCAGAGAGCGTTGAGAACGCCTTATTCATCGGCGAGCTATCCCTGGATGGCGGGGTACGCCACGTGCGCGGGGTGCTGCCGATGGCCGCCCTGGCACGCGAACGCGGTTTCAAGCGGATCTTCACCCCGCTCGGCGACGCCGCTGAGGCCGCCCTGATCCCGGAATTGGAGGTCTACCCGGTCGAGTCGTTGGCAGCCCTGGTCGCTCACCTGAGCAGTGAAACCCGCATCCTGGCCCAGGCGCCTCTACCGGTTGAAGCAATCGACGTGCTGGTGCAGACCGATTTTTGTGAAATCAAGGGCCAGGAGCACGTCAAACGAGCGCTGGAAGTAGCAGCCGCTGGCGGCCATAATTTAATGATGATCGGGCCGCCAGGGGCCGGTAAGACCCTGCTGGCGCGCGCCCTGCCCAGCATCCTGCCGCGAATGTCGATCGATGAAGCCCTGGATGTGACCCGGATTTACTCGGTGGCCGACCAGTTGCCGTCGGATGTGCCTTTAATACGCAGCCGGCCGTTCCGCGCCCCGCACCATACCATCTCGCATGCCGGCCTGGTTGGCGGCGGCAATATCCCCCACCCGGGCGAGATCTCCCTGGCCCATCGCGGCGTGCTATTCCTGGATGAACTGCCCGAGTTCGGGATGCGCGTCCTGGAAGTGCTACGCCAGCCGATCGAAGACAAGGTCGTCACCATCAGCCGGGCGAATGGCACGCTGACTTTCCCGGCCAGCTTTCAATTGGTCGCCGCGATGAACCCCTGTCCGTGCGGCTATTACGGCGACCCGGTGAAGGCCTGCACCTGTTCGTCTGCCACGGTCACCAAATACCAGAAACGCATCTCTGGCCCACTGATGGACCGGATCGATATTCATATCGAAGTGCCGCGGGTGGAGTATGATAAGCTCTCCGACCGGCGGACCAGCGAGCCCTCGACCGCCATCCAGAAGCGCGTCGAGGCCGCGCGCGAACTCCAGCGCGAGCGATTTTCTCTACAGATTGAGGCTGTCGAGAAAATCACCTGTAACAGCGACATGCGCCCGGCGGAAGTGCGCCAATTTTGCGACCTGGATGACACCAGCCGCGCCTTGATGAAAGCCGCCATGAACCAGCTCCAGCTTTCAGCCCGCGCCTACCATCGCGTGCTTAAGCTGGCACGCACCATTGCCGACCTGGCCGCCAGCGAGCGCATCCAGCCGGCCCACCTAGCTGAGGCGTTGCAATATCGACCGAGAAACCTGGAAGTTGGATAAATATAGGATACCGATTATTCGAACATAAACCTTGGGCATTCACCCGCTGTTGGGGGGTAAAGTGCGATTGCAAATATCTCAACCGGAGATTGACCTGCTGAATTTTTATATTGAAACCAGCCAGACCCTGGACTGGTTTTCGCGGGAGACCACCGGCCAGAAGCCTGGAAGACAACTGATTTATCTTTCCGGCGAGGCTGGCTCCGGAAAGTCAGCCCTGCTACAAGCGCTGCGCCAGCGCTGCCGGAACGCGCAAATCCCCGCTGCTATGGTAACCCTGGCTAATACACGCAGCGCGCTGGATATCCTGGCTGGCTGGGCAAATGAGCTGAGCGCCCAGCAGGTCAAATTCACCCAATTCAGCCAGTCATTCCGGCAATTCAAGGCCATCCAGGCGCAGGCACGCGCAGCCGTACCAGCCGGTCAAAAACCACCAGCCACGGGTAGCCAGGCTGGTGTTCACCTTGAAGGACAAGCCCGGATGATCGGGAATTGGATTTACGGAAACTTCAAGCAGCCCGAGCTCGACCTGCTTTTGGCTCCCACCGGGCTGCTCAGCGATCATTTCCTGGCTGATCTTGCCCGAGCCGCCCGAACCCAACACATGGCGCTGATGCTTGATACATCCCAAAAAATAATTCCCTGGGAGGAATGGATCCGCGGATTCGCCCGGCGGCTACCCGAGAATATTGTGCTGATCCTGGCCGGGACGGATCCGAGGGGTTGGAGCCGCCTGGTTCCTGAATGGAAACAGCTTGCCCAGACAATTGAAATCCACCCATTACCAGACCGCCAGGCGCGCAATCTGGTCCAGCAATATACGCAAGCAATTCACAGCCAACAACCCGATCCGGTTTTGCTGGAGAACATGATTCGCTTTTCCGGCGGCCTGCCGTTGGTCCTCACCAGCGCAATTCAGATCTGGGCTGAAGATCAATTGGAGGATTTTTCAGCGGTGAGACCAACGCCGCTTGAGAATCTGGTCCTGATGATGCTCCGGCACTCACCAGTTAAATGGAGGCCCCTGATTGAGACCTGCAGTGTGTTGCGTTGGATGAACCCTGAGATCCTGCGGACGGTTTCGGGGGTCGCCGCGGTGGATGATTTCTATGCCTGGCTGCAAAACCTAACCCTGGCACAGCAGCACTCTCAAGGAATTAGCCTGCCTGGCTCGCTACGTGAGATCCTGTGCAAAGCTCTGTTTTCCAATAACCCCCGCCGGAAAACCCACTTGCACGAACAAGCCGCAGGATACTTTGAACAGGAGTTAAGCAACACCAGCAATGATGAAAACTGGCAGGTTGAATTGGAATGGCTCTTTCACCGGGTTTGTGCAGACGAGGTCACTGGGGTGGGCTTATTTCAGGAGCTGGCCGAAGATTTGACCCGCCATAAACTGGTGTTTTATTTACGCGCCTTGCTTGATGACGCTGCCCAGTACCCATTCCGGCGGCGAAACAGCCAGCTATGGCTTCGTTATTACAGCACCCGCCTGGACCACCTGGAGGGAAAACGATCCTGGATTGAAAAAAGGTACGCCGCAATTGCCAGGAACGAATCCGCCGAGCCGAAATTGAGAGCCTACGCCCTGGCAGATTGGGCGCCCTTCTTGCGCCGGGACAACCAGCTTGCCCAATCCGTGGAAGCACTCCAGAACAGCCTGTCAACCATCCCAGTGGATACCAAGCTAGCATATAGCTGGATTGAGTTAGCAATTTCTTACCGCCGGCAAGGCGCGCTGGATCATAGTGCAGCGACTTTTCAGCAAGCGATCGACTTTTACACCCAGGCTGGTGATCAGCATGGCCTGGCGATTGCTCTAAATATGTTGAAAAACCATTACTTTTACCAGGGAAACCCGCAAGCGGCCCTGGCGACTCTGGCGCGTGAAACTGAACATATCGCTCAGATCGAACCACTGCCGCTGGTTCTGAAGTACCAATACCTGGCGAATTGGGCATTTTACTGGTCCTTTTTTGGCAGATATCACGAGATCCAACAGAAAATTCTCCAGGCAGCCGGGATCGCTAACCGGCTGGAAATCCGCCAGGATGGCCTGTACCGGGACATTGGTTTCCTGGCTGGTTTGCAGGGCATGCACCCCCAGGCGGAAGACTTTCTTAACCTTTCTTTCGCAATCTCCAAGAAAGTGAAAGACTCCTTCTCAACTGCGATTGGGAAATATATCAGCGGGGTAGTGCACTTAAAACAAGGCCACCTGGATCATGGTCAAGTGGAGTTAGAAGAAAGCCTGGAACACAAGCGGGAAATGAACGACTTCGGCGGGATTCCGGAGGTAGCCATCTCGCTCGGCGCGCTGCACGAGGTACGCCAAAAAAATTTACCCAGCCAGAGCCCGGTCGATGACCTCACTGGGGCTGAGACCTATTACCGCCAGGTTCTTGAGCTGTCCTGGACTGGCCGGCGCTATTTCGAATGTAGCGCGTTCACCGGCCTGGCGCGAATCAAACAACTCCAGGGGGACCTGGCTGAGCTTCCGGGGCTGCTGGAAACCGCTGAACAACTTGCCTGGAAATATGAATATAACGACCTTTTGGCGCAGATTGAGTTAACCCGCGGCCATCTCGCCTGGGAGCAGCAGGTTTGGGACAACCCTGCCCAGGTGTTGAAACACTATCAACATGCGCTGATTTATGGGCTACGTTTTAACCGCTTCTTGCTGGATGAGATCCTCTCTGGGCCGCCCGAACGGACTACCTTTACACCAATCATCCCCACCTGCCGAGAGCAAGGCCAGTCTGGCTTGCAGATGCTGCGCTCTTTAAGGAAATGGTGGAAAGACGGTCTAAACCGGGTTAACAGACCCGATCCGGTGGTTGTCTCACCTTTAGCCGAAGGAATCCCGCTCCTGGAAGCGGAAACGATTGCCCGCCAGGCCGAGCCAGGAGACGGCGCCCGGCAGCGAAGCGTCGATGAGCAGCTTGAACAGGCGATCCTGGCTATGAAAAAGGCTTAATCAGCCGGGGCGGTTGGAACGACTGGCTCAAGCGCGGGCTGGCCATTCCGACTCTGCTCAAAGTTCATCACTGCCGGGATGAACAGCCCAATCACTCCCATCAACAAGGTAACAATCCCGCCAACCAGGAACCAGGCCTGGACGCCAAAGCGATCAGCTACCGGGCCAGCAACCAACAACCCCAGGGGAGTCATTGCGCCGGCTAAGCTGCTGATTAAGGTAAAGATGCGCCCCTGCATTTCCGGCGCCACGCTGGCCTGGATCGCTGCCATCAAAGGCCCGTTGGTAATCGGGTTGATAAAACCGACCCAGAACAGCAGCGCCACCGCCAAGGGGAACGCGCTTCCCGGAACCAGGGCGATCCCCAGGCAGCCCAGGCCAGTCCCGAGCACACCTACCAGGCTGGTCAGGATCCGTCGCTTGAAGCCACCCCACACGCTCAAAGTCAGTCCGCCGATAATGATGCCCAGGCCCATGGCCGATTCAACCCAGGCCAGTTGGAAGGCCTGGCCGTTGAAATGTTTGGTGACCAGAATTGGCAAAAGAGAAAACCCAGGGCTGAGCAGCAAGTTGATCAGGGTCGCCATCAGGCCAATCAACATTAAGCCCGGCCAGGAGAAAGCGTAGCGAAAGCCTGCTTTGAATTCAAACCAGAAAGAGGTTTTGGGCTCATTCGCCAACGACCGAGAAGCAGGCTGGGGGACTGGAATAAAGAGCAGTGGCAGGACGGCAATCAGCGCCGTAACCACATCGATGGCCAGGATCCCGGCTATCGGCAGCCACTCCAACAGAAGCGCGCCTAACGGGGCCGAGAAGATGCTCATTCCACCCTGCAACATCTGGTTCAGACCCTGGATGCGCGACAGGTGCTGGCTGGGCACCATCAGGCTGGTCGAAGCGGTCATGGCTGGCCAGTGAAAACCACCAGCGACGGAGCGCACCGCCATCAAAGCATAGACGTGCCAGATTTCGACCCGCCCGGTGAGAAAAAGCAACGCCAGCGCCAAAGTAGCCAACGCAATCAGGCTGTCGGCCACGATCATCACCAGGCGGCGGTTCCAGCGGTCTACCAGGGTGCCAGATATTGGGCCGAGCAGGATTTGGGGCAGCAGGCCGACCAGGGAGGCTGTCGCCAGAACTGTCGCCGAACCGGTGGTCTTAGTCAGCCACCAGATCAGTGTGAAGGAAACTAACATACTGCCAAAAAGGGAAAAGGCCTGCCCGCTCCAAATCGTAAAGAAGGCGGCCTGCCATTTTTCGGCATATTTCCAGGTTGAGGGTGTACTCATTCTTGTACCTCTATCACCAATTAACTGTCATTATACTATATAAATATTAAACTTGTCAATGGTTATATTGAATTTATTGAAACTTTATATTAATTATATTAAATTTGTGGTTGAATTATTGGTTTCCTTAAGAGCACCATACACCCCCAGGCAACCAGCCAAAGGTTAAAGGCCAGCAATCCAATTCCTAACCCATTACGCGCCCCAGGCGGATCCCAGAGAGAAAGCATTCCAAACAGAATAGCAGGACCACCAATCCATAACCAGCGTAACCCAACTGGGATCTTGCCTCTCCCATCCAGTACCAGCAGTGGAATTAACAGACCAATTAGCATGTATAGATTCGAATGCCAGGAAACTGCACATGCCCCTGCCAGGCTGATTAAGACCAGGAACAGGAACGATTCGACTGAGAGCGGTTTTTGGGAAGCACTCCACCATGACCAAAGGGCAAAACCGGCGGTAAACCCCATGCCT
>JAYRWF010000437.1:0-2394 GCA_041918195.1 Anaerolineales bacterium | reverse complement strand
CCAAGCAAACCATTCGGTTACCTGGTTTGACCTTTGAATCGCTCGAAGTACATAGCAATACTTCCACTTTTGACCTGACCCTGAACTTGACCGAGATACCAGATGGCATGCATGTCTCTGTTGAATTTGCAACTGATTTATTCACGGTAGATACGATCCAGCGTTTACTCCGAAACTGGCAAGTACTGCTCCAGGCAGTGATTGTTAACCCGGAACAGTCGATTGACACGCTGCCATTCATCACTGAAACAGAAATGAAAAAGATCCTGGCTGAATTTAATCAGGGTCCATTGATTCCAAAGCCGGAGGGACTGGTACATCAGGCCATCCTGAACCGGATTTCAGACCTGGAATCGATAGCTGTCACTGGACGTACAGTTGATGAAAATGGGCGTGATCTGACCTATAGAGAATTGATCCGCGATTCAAAGCACTTGGCAGCCTACCTCCAGAGCCTTGGGGTTGGCTCGGATAGTTTGGTTGGTATTTGTATCCCTCGCTCCGTAGAAATGATCGTTGGTATGCTGGGGATTTTGGATGCAGGCGGGGCTTACCTTCCCCTGGACCCAAAATATCCTCGCCCACGCTTGGAATATATGTTGGCTGACAGCCGGGCACAGGTGGTGCTTACCCTGGGTGAGTTGCTCGATGAAGAACCGGGCCTGCTCGAGTTGTTTGAATCTTCTGGAGCGATTTTGGTTAGGATGGATACCGATTGGCCAACCATCTCCCAACCTGGGCGCCCCCTGGACGAGAGCCTGGCTGCCCCGGATAACCTGGCCTATCTGATTTACACTTCCGGATCGACTGGTCAGCCCAAAGGAGTCCAGATCTGTCATCGCGCCCTGGCGAATTTCGTGGCTTGGGCCAAGGGCGCTTATCACTTAACAGCATCCGATCGGGTTCTCCAATTCGCAACCCTTAATTTTGATTCAGCTGTCGAAGAAATATACCCCATTTTAGTAGCTGGCGGAACCCTGGTTCTCCGCCCAGAACTCTTGATGAGTTTTACAGATTTTCACCGCTGGGTGGGTGAGCAGGGCATTACCGTGCTGGATCTGCCCACGGCTTACTGGCACGCTTGGGTGAGCGACCTGGAGAATTCTGGAAAATTGATCCCTGCTTGCATTCGCCTGGTGATTGTTGGGGGTGAGCGTGCGATCGCTGAGCAGTATGAAGCCTGGTTGCGCATAGGTGAGCGAGGCTGGATGCCGGAATGGATCAACACCTATGGGCCGACCGAGGCGACAGTAGTCTGCCTCGCTTACTCGCCTCCCAGCAACTGGCGCGAGCAGGTTGCACCGATTCTACCGGTTGGCCGCCCGATCGGTAACACCCAGGTCTTGGTGGTGGATAGCCATCAGCAGGGTTGCCCGGTAGGCGTCCCCGGTGAACTGTGGGTGGCTGGAGAAGGGCTGGCGCGCGGCTACTTAAACCAGCCTGATCTAACCAGCGAAAGATTTGTCCCTCCGCCGGAATGGTTGGTTGCCAGTTCGAATAGCCTGGCTGTACCAGCTCGCTATTATCGAACGGGCGACCGGGTGCGCTTTTTACCGGATGGCAACCTGGACTTCATCGGCCGGTTTGACGATCAGATCAAATTGCGCGGTTTCAGGATAGAGCTGCGGGAAATTGAGTTGGCCCTGGTTGAGCATCCTTTGGTACGGGAGGTGGCAGTCGTCCTGCGCTCAACCAAACCAGTCGCTGAAGGAGGCCATCATCCCCAGGTAGAGGGGAGTGAGAAACAATTGGTTGCCTTTGTTAGCCAATTGCCAGGCAGCCAGGAATTGACCACGAATGAGCTTCAATCCTTTGCACGGGCCAAACTGCCTGAATATATGCTGCCTACCGGCTTTGTTGTATTGCCAGAGCTCCCTATCAATCCAAATGGTAAGGTGGATCGGAAGGCGCTTGAGTCACCCTCCAAATACCCGCTTGAGCCTTTCCTGAGCAGCACATTTGAATCCGGATACGAAGCGCCGCGCAATCCAATAGAATCCAGAATGGCGGAGCTGTGGGTAGAGTTGCTCGGCGCCAGTCGAGTCGGCATTCAGGACAATTTCTTTGACTTGGGTGGACATTCACTTTTGGCTACCCAACTGGTTTCGCACATCCAGGAAGTGTTTCAGGTCGAACTACCGCTCCGGCTGTTGTTTGAGATGCCAACCATCGCAGGCCTTGCCCCAGAAATCGAACGGAGACAGCAACCGCTGGCAACCGATGAGGTTGGCCCGATAAAAGCAGCATCCTCTCCTGGAGTTGAAGGAGCAGTGCTAACAATTCCACGCTTGCCGCGTGATCCGGAAACGCAGTTGCTGCTAGAACCGCCAGTGCTTTCATTTGCCCAGCAGCGCCTGTGGTTCCTGGATCAGTTCGAGCCAGGAACGCCGAATT
>JAYRWF010000436.1:0-4850 GCA_041918195.1 Anaerolineales bacterium | reverse complement strand
GGTGGCGTGATGATTTTCGTTGGTTAGTTTTGTTTGAGGTTGCAAATCGAGTTGCATTTCAAATTATGCTTAAAAAAACATTTCTTTAAGCAAAAAACCACGAAGACACGATGACACCAAGAAAACCTGATGTAGATTTTTGTGCCTTTGTGACCTGGTGGTAGATGCTTTCACCACTAAGACACGAAGACACCAAGTAAACCTGGCAAAGATTTTTGTGCCTTAGTGACTTCGTGGTAAACAGAACGAATCTGGAGGAAAAATGGCAACTGTCACACAAAGCAAACCCAAACCGGGCAATAAGCTGAGCGCTTTCCTGTTCAGCCGGCCGGAAAAACCGTACGTCCACCCCTACCTGGGCGGCGTGCTGCTCGGGATCGTCCTGTTCCTGGCGACCTTCCTGACCGGCAACGGCCTGGGCGCCTCGGGTGGGCTGAACCGCTACGTGGTCTTCCTGGAAGACCTGGTCGCCCCGGAGCACATCGACCGGGTAGCTTATCTGCTGAAGATGGGCGGCGGGACGAAAAACCCGTTGGACGACTGGATCGTCTTCGTCACCACCGGGGCAATCCTGGGCGGCTTCGTCTCCGGTTGGATCAACGGGCGGCTGAAGGTCGAAACCAACAAAGGCCCCAACGTCAGCAACCGGACGCGCTGGTTCATGGCCTTCGCCGGCGGGACGATCATGGCGTACGGCGCCCGGATGGCGCGCGGCTGCACTTCCGGCCAGGCGCTCTCGGGCGGTGCGACCCTCTCAGCGGGCAGTTGGACGGTGATGTTCGCCATCTTCGGCGGGGCTTACGCCCTGGCGTATTTCCTGCGCAAGTTCTGGAACTAGGAGGTTCACATGGCGCCTTTTCCTCTCCCTCTTGAAGCATTATTCGGCAAAGCCGGGGCCTACCTGCTCTACCTGGCGATCGGTTTCGGCTTCGGCTACGCCCTGGAGATCTCCGGGTTTGCGATCTCGACCAAGCTGGCGGCACAGTTCTACTTCAAAGAGCTGACCGTGTTGAAGGTTATGTTCACAGCGATCGTCACAGCGATGGTCCTGCTCTTCGCGGCCAGCGGCCTGGGGTTGCTGGACTTCAACCTGGTGTGGGTCAACCCGACCTACCTGTGGCCGGGGATCATCGGCGGGCTGATCATGGGGGTCGGCTTTATTGTCGGCGGCTTCTGCCCGGGCACCTCACTCGTATCGCTGGCAACGTTCAAAATCGACGGCCTGTTCTTCGCCCTGGGCAGCCTGTTCGGCATCTTCCTGTTCGGCGAGACCGTGCCGGCCTTCTGGGACTGGTGGAACGGCAGCTACTTCGGGCGGGTGACACTGATGGACTTTTTCAACCTGCCGACCGGCGTGATTGTGGTAGCGGTGATGTTGATGGCGCTGTTCATGTTCTGGGGCGGCGAGAAGCTGGAAGCGATCTTCGGCAAGAAGGACCTGAGCAAGGAACCGAAGCAGCGCTATGCTGGCGCAATGACCCTGCTCGGCCTGGCAGTCTTTGTGCTGCTGATCGGCCAGCCGGACGCGACCGACAAATGGGCCCGGATGGAGCTGAGCAAGGAAGCCTCCCTGGCAGCGCGCGAGGTGCAGATCAGCCCGGCGGAGCTGCTGGCCACGCGCGAAGACAACCTGATCAACCTGGTGATGGTCGACGTACGCAACGAGGCGGACTACAACCTGTTCCACCTGGAAGGCGCAAAGCACATCCCGCTGGCGAACCTGGCTGCAGCGGTGCCGGAATTGCTGCTCGAGCCGGCTGCCAACACGGTCTACGTGCTGATGAGCAATGACGAAGGTGCGGCGACCGAGGCCTGGAAGCAGCTCAGCGCCGAGAGCATCCCGAACCTGTACATCCTGGAAGGCGGGATCAACGGCTGGCTGAACCTGTTCGCCAAGGAAGACCCCGAGATCACCCCCACCCCGACCCCACTGGGACAAGATCGGTTGATCTACAGCTTCCCGGCCGCGCTAGGCGATCGCTACGAAGCAGCCAACCCGGTGGTGCATGAGATTCCCGAGTTTGAGAAGAAAATCAAGCTGGAGCAGAAACGCGGCCCGAGCGGCGGCGGCTGCGGATAAGGATACTTAACCCAAAAATCGGTCGCCTGGCGACCGATTTTTGGGTTAAAGGGGGCAAATTTACAATAAATATATTGACTGGACAACTGATTACATTAAAATTATTTTAACGGTTCGCCAGTAGGAACAGGAGCAAACCATGACTACCGAAACCAGTTGGTGTCCTAACTGTGCGGGAGTGTTAACGTTTTATGCTGAACCTTCGGCTATGTTTGGGCAGGTAGCCTACTGCCCAAACTGCGGCGGCCGTTTCAATGCCAAGGATCATCGCTTTTGCCACCCACCGGACGATACGCTCTTTCGCTGCCGCTTTTGCCGGGCAGTGAACCTTTGGGATCGAGGCGGCAATGTGTTTGGAGGCCCACCGCCCAGGCTGGTCTGCTGGCGCTGCGGCCAGATCCAACCGATAGAGCAGGCTTCGATCCCGCCGGGAGGACCGCCGCTGGGCCAGGCAGCAACCTGGCAAGCCGCTCCAACTCCGGCTGTGGCCCAAACCCTGCCTCGGCAAGCCCAGGCGCCCGAGCCCGAGTGGGAAGCACCGCCCAAAGAAGTGCTGGGATCGAGCATAGGCCGTAGCCTGGTTGCCAGTCTAAGCAGCCTGCTGCTGCTCCTACTCAGCCTGACCGCTGGGCTGGCGGTCGCTTATGTGCTGCTACAGGGCGGGTATTTTCCACTCAAGTCAGCCTACGAATCCCCGTTCTACTGGCCACAGCTATTCAGTCTCCCGCTGTTCTTTGGCCTGTTTACCGCCGCCTTCATCCTCCCGGCGCTGTGGCGGCGGATCACCCGCACGCCCAGCCGAAGTGGATGCGCAGCGTACGCGCTGATGCTGCTGCGCGGAATAACGGTGGGAATGGGGATCCTGCTGGCAGTTATCTTATTGTCCGGGCGCGGCCTGGTCAGCCAGCAGGCCTTCGATCGCCTGCTGCTGAATCCAGAAAAGCCCGGCTTGCTATTAGAAGCGCCAACCAGCTTGCCAGGCGGCGAGTCTTTCGCCCCCGAGCAAATCCTAACGGCCGCACCAGCGCTCGACTCACCAACTGGAGCGGCTCCAGCCGGGCAGGCCCCGGCGATTCCGACCCCGGTTGAATCCGGCAGCGGGGGATCGTTCATCCCGACCCAGGACGCCCTGCCTGTCGCACCGGCCGGCGAGCTGCCCAGCGCGCCGACCCAGGCGCCAGCCGGTGCTGCGAGTGGAGGCGGCGCTGCGCCCAGTCCGGTACCAGCCCGGTCGACCAGCCTGCCCACCACCGGAGTGCCAGGTAGCCAGACAGGCAACCTGCCAAAGGCTGCGACCAGCCCACCACCCGCTCGCCTGACGACTGAACCGCCGGCCGGCCAATCCCAGGACGGGCCAGTCGCTCACGATGACTACAGTGAGGCTAGCGGTTGCCCGGAAGGGATGCGCTGCATTACCCAAGGCAGCTTCGCCTGGCCAACCACCTCCGCCAGCTACTGTATTGCCCCAGACGCGGGGATTAATTTGCAGGGGCGAATCATTTCTGGCGATAATGCCAATACGATTGATCGCTATATGGCAAACGCGGCGCGTTACTGGCTGGCCAACCTGGATTTCAACCTGGTCCAGGAAAACACCTGCACCACCGGAACAGATATCATCGTCGGCTGGGCAACAGTGGGCGATCCGAATGTACTCGGGGAAACCTATGTCAACTTCCTGGCGAACGACCAGCAGGTCGTCATTCTGTTGAATGTAAGCTTCAATTGGAACCCGGCTACGGGTGGATTCGATGGATCGCTGACCATGGCCCATGAAATCGGGCATGCCATCGGCCTGGGGCACGATGCCGACCCGGCATCGATGATGTATCCCTGGTCCCTCCCAGGCGCCCTTTTCTCGATGAATTACCCGGTCGGCCAGGATTCGGTCAACCAGTACCAGGTCAAATACAATCCCCGGCCCAGGCTGATGGAAACAGGTTACGAAAAATACGGTCTGAGCGGCGAATACATTACTTCGGAAAACGGCGCCACCGTCACAAAGCAGGTGCCCATCCCAACCGGTACCAAAGACCGGCTCCAAGACCTGCGAGCAGCCTGCACCGTGACCAGCTACCGGCCGAACGGGGACCCGGATTTTTCTTTCAAATGCGTCTATGACTTCACTACGGCAGCCAAGGGCTATGTCAGCTTCACTCTGTACGCGGCTGAATCTAACCGTAGCTCCGTAAGCGTCTATGCCCTGGTCTGGGATGCGAATGTCTTCCCCATCGTGGGCTGGCTGCAATTTGGCATGTCCAGCGACAAGATCTGGCTCCGGACCGATCCAAACCAGGCTAACACGGAACACCGGCTGCCCTATCAACACCCCATCTGGGTGCCCGTGGATGCTTCGGGGAATATTCGCGGCACTTACCTGATCACAATAAATAACTATCAAGCGCGTGATTCAGAGTATTTCGGCTGGGAGGTCCGCGATCCCTGGAACGGCTGGCTGACATTTCGGACCTTCGGCGGCGAGGGCAACCGGTACGAATTTGTCGGCGGCGAAATCTTCATCCTGGCCTGGAGCGGGCCAGGTGCACTATACACCAATCTCTATGGATTAAATACCCAGATTGATGTTGTGAATCTAAGTTATAAAGGCAACCAGGATCGGAGTAGGGTGGAAACGGGGCTAAAAATTTGGGCCAGTAATGCCAGTGCCTACTCCAGCCTGATCGGTTACTACCCGTATCAAAGCCGGTCATATGAGGCTGAAAGCCTGACCCGGGCTGAAACCGGCGGAAGCAACACCGTTGACCTTGAG
>JAYRWF010000435.1:0-3244 GCA_041918195.1 Anaerolineales bacterium | reverse complement strand
TGCCATCTGGATTGAACTGCAGCACCCAACCCTGAGGCGCTTGCTGCCAGGTACCCAACAGGCCCTGGCTGGGAGCCGGGACGACCGCGGTGCTGGTCGGGATTGAGCTGGTTGAAGTTGGCTGAGGGGTATTCGAAGGAAAGGAAGGATTCTGGAGCTGGGGCTGAGTAGCGCTGGGCTGTAGGTTGACTGGCGGGGGAAGTGTAGCAGTCGGCGGAACGGCTGCCGGAGGCGCAGAAGGCGAAGGCGACGGCGCGGCAAGTGTGTTTGGGGCTAGAGGCTGGGTCGGAATTTGGGCGGATGGCTGGCTGCTGGGCTGAGCCGGCAGTGGGGTGGTGCTGGGGAGGCGGGCAAGCACTTCGGCCGTCCGGGTTAAGATCATGTAGGCAGTCGCATAAGCCGATTCGGCCGGGTCGACTTTCCTAGCGCAGGCTGAAAGAAAGACCAGAGCAAACAATAAGATTATTATCGCGTACTTACGCGCCATAATTCATCCTCATTTAGGAGAAGTTCGCTTCAACTATATCATAAAAGCAAGGTATGATTCAGTCCAACCAAACGAAGCCGGAGGTGAACTATGGAAGCGGGAATTATCGGATTAGGCAACTTGGGAACGGCAATCGGGAATTTGATCGCCGAAAACGGCCATGATGTCCTAGGTTGGGAGTACAACGCCGATGTGTCCCAGGAGATCAACCAATCGCATACCAACAGCCGCTACCTGGCTGGCGTGCCGCTCAGCCCGCGCCTGGCGGCCACCAACGACCTGACCAGACTGTTCAGCGAGATGCCAATCTTATTCATTGCTTTGCCATCTATTTTTATCCAATCCACACTGGGAAAATACAGCGACCAGATCCAACCGGGCACCATCTTGGTCAACATGGCCAAAGGCATTGACCGGCAATCTGGCTTGACCGCCTTCCAGACCGTCGGCAAGATTTTCCCGGCAAATCCGAAAATCATGCTTTCTGGCCCGGCGATTGCCAATGAATTTTCCAAGGGCATGCCGACAGTGGTGGTACTGGCTGGGCAAAATTTTCAGGATCTGCTCCAGGTTTCACGGATGATGGATAATGATCATTTCCGGACTCGCTTTTCAGATGACGAGATCGGGGTCGAATTGGGAGGCATCCTGAAGAATATCTAAGCCGCCGGGCTGGGGTTATTCGACGGAGAAGGGATCACCAGTGTAAACTTCCGGGCAGTGTACCTGACCCTGGCTCTGGAGGAAATGAGCCGCTTTGGGTTAGGGATGGGCGCCAAACTGGAAACCTTCCTGTACCTGGCCGGGATGGGCGACCTGGCGGCAACCGCGCTGAGTGAGCACAGCCATAACCGACACATGGGCGAGCTCCTGGCAAAGGGAATGACCCTCGAGCAGATCAAAGAAAAGATGGGCGTGATCCCGGAAGGGTACAACACCCTTCGCACGGTCCTTTATTTCGCCGAAAAGATCCACCTGACCCTGCCAATTGCCAAGGGCATCTGGGATGTGATGCACGGCCGCAGCACCGCCCACAAGTTTATCTATTCCTTCATCCGAGATTTCGTCGATCGAGGAGCCAGGCTGAATTAACGATTACAGGATAGTGTCGGACGAGGTCGTCCATGCCGAATATCACCGAAGATTACATCTTGCGAATGATCAGCCTGGCTATTGCTGCGCTGCTGCGGGCGATTGGCCTGCGCAAGGGAGGCCAGTATGAGCAAGCTGAGCAAGCAATCGACCAGGCATTGGAACAACTGCTTGGATTGCGGGCTGACTTGCTGATGCGACTGGATGACCAGGCCCTGCTTGACCGGCTGACTCTGCAGGGCGAGTTGGAACGTGATCTGGCGATCGTTGTAGCGGATCTTTACCAGGAACAGGCGGAAATTTCCCGGGCCCAGGGACAGATCGACTACGCCTGCCTGTATCGCCGCCGGGCATTAGTGTTGTGGTTGGAAGTTGCTTTGAACGACCCGCAGGCCGCGCCGTTTGAAGATAAAATCGAGGCACAGCTAGCCAGTCTAGGGGTGTGCAAGATCCCATTCGAGTTGTACTTCAACCTGTATAGCTATTATGAGGCCAGCGGCAGCTACGCCAAAGCCGAAGAGACATTGAAACAATTGACGGTCAGCGATGAGTATGCAGTGGAAATGCGGCAAGAATATGCTGAATTCCTGCAACGGTTAGCTGGTAAGCCGGACAAGGCTTTGGAGGAAGGCGGGTTGCCGCGTGCCCAACTACAACGCATGATCGACGACCAGGCACAATGACCGACCAAGCCACCAAGCCGGTAATTTTGCGCCGCTCGATCACGCACGAGGCCAGCCTGGCAATCGGGTTTCGCCCAGGAAGCTGGCAAGAGAAGGTCTTCAGCCTGTTCTTCTGGCTGCCAGCCCAGCGCTTCGCCCGCCTGGCTGCCGCTCTAGACGCCCGGATCGGGGAGCAAGGCCTGAGCAGCGCGCTACGTTGGATCCTGCCGCGCTTCGCCAGCCAGGTAACGGCCAGCGGAATCGAAAACATCCCGCAAGAAGGTCCGCTGTTGCTGGTATCCAACCATCCCGGCGCATTCGATGGAGTGGTCATCCTGGCCCAGATGCCACGTGACGATGTCAAACTGATCGCCAGCGACGTGCCGTTTACCCGTGGGCTTATCGCTGCCTCGCAACATATGATCTATTCAACCGGCGAGGATATGCACGCCCGGATGAGCGCAGTCCGGCAGTCCATCCGTCATTTACAAAACAATGGGGTCGTGATGCTGTTCCCGACCGGCCTGGTCGATCCTGATCCATCATTTATGCCCGGCGCAGTGGAGGCATTGAAGGATTGGTCGCCCAGCCTGGCGTATATGCTCCACAAAGCGCCTGAAACCCGGGTGTTGCCGGTCATTGTCAGCGGAGTGATCGCGCCGAGGTTTATGGAGAACCCCTTTGCCCGCCGCCAGCCGACCATTCGCCACCAACAAAAGGTGGCAGAATATTTTGAGATTGTCCAGTTGTTTATCTTGCAACGCGAGCTAGGACTTTACCCGCGGGTAAGCTTTGGCCAACCCTTGGACTTTAGTGAGGGAAACCAGCTCGATCATCCATCAAAAATTATGGAAAGAATTACCGCCAGCGCCAGCGGGTTGCTCCAGGCGCATTGTGTTCAGGCAGGCTACTAATGACGAAAAAGAGCGGTGCAGGTGCACCGCTCTTTTTCGAACAAATACAGAGGTTTAGAACAGGCCGAGGACCCGCCCGGTCTCGAGGT
>JAYRWF010000434.1:0-1613 GCA_041918195.1 Anaerolineales bacterium | reverse complement strand
CAAAGCCATGCGCAAGGTAGCGATCGACCCAGGCCCGCTCTTCCGGCAGAAAGCCGGAAGTTTTTTGGTTCTGCTTGGGATAAAACAGGTCAATCTCCCGGTGGGCAGTATTGAAGTCACCGCCGATAATCACCTGTTCCCCAGCCGCGTGCAACCGGTCGCAAATTTCCAACAGCGCAGCATAAAATTCGAGTTTATAATTAACTCGCCCGGCGTCCCGCTGGCCGCTCGGAAAATAGGCGTTGACCAGGCTAAACTCGGGAAAGCGGGCCAGGATTGCCCGACCTTCGCAGTCAAAATTCGGAAGACCCAGGCCGGTGCTCACCTCCTGCGGGCTGGACTGCAGGAAAGTTGCCACGCCGCTATAGCCAGGTCGCTCCGCCGGGTGCCATTGTTCAGCAGCGCCGGGCCAGATCGGCTGCAGTGCGGGGAGAATCTGGTCCGGGCGGGCCTTGATCTCCTGCAGCATCAGGACATCTGGTTGGGTGTCCAGCACTGGCGCAAGAGCGCCTTTGTTTAAAACGGCGCGTAAGCCGTTGACATTCCAGGTAGTAATTTTGAAGGGCATCACCACCATCCTTTAGATTGGGAGTGTAACATGGAATATCGCAGTTTAGGAAGAACGGGCTTGAAAGTCAGCCGCCTGTGCCTGGGCACGATGAATTTCGGGCCGCAGACCAGCGAAGCAGAGAGCTTCACAATTATGGACCGGGCGCTCGAACTCGGGATCGACTTCTTTGATACGGCCAACGTGTACGGCTGGAAGATCGGCGAGGGCGTCACCGAGCAGATCCTCGGCCGCTGGTTCGCCCAGGGCGGCGGGCGGCGCGAGCGAGTGGTCCTGGCGACCAAGGTGTTCGGCAAAATGGGCGAGGGCGCCAATGACCGTCGCCTTTCTGCTTACCAGATTCGCCGCGCTTGCGAAGGCAGCCTGCGCCGCCTGCAGACCGATCACATCGACGTCTACCAGATGCACCACATCGACCGGGAAACCCCTTGGGAGGAAATCTGGCAGGCGATGGAAGTGCTCGTCCAACAGGGCAAGGTGCTTTACGTGGGCAGCAGCAATTTTGCCGGCTATCACATCGCCCAGGCCCAGGCTGCAGCCGAAAAGCGTAACTTCCTCGGCCTGGTGTCAGAGCAGAGCCTGTACAACCTGAACGCCCGGATGATCGAATTGGAAGTCATCCCAGCCTGTCGCGATTATGGATTGGGGCTGATTCCCTACAGCCCATTAGCTGGCGGTTTGTTGGGCGGGGTGCTGAGCAAAGAAGCCGGCGGCCGGCGCGCCTCCGAGCGCATCCAGAAGCTCATCCAGCAACACCGCACCAGCCTGGAAGCCTACGAGGCGTTATGCGAGACGTTGGGCGAAAAACCTGCCGATATCGCCCTGGCCTGGATGCTGCACAATCCGGTTGTGACCGCCCCAATTATTGGCCCACGCACACTGGACCAGCTGGTTGCTACGCTGCCAGTTCCAGATTTGGAACTGGATCAAGAAACCATGAAACAGCTGGATAGCATCTGGCCTGGCCCGGGAGGCGAAGCTCCCGAAGCTTATGCCTGGTAAATTCTGCGGGATAGAACAATATGACTGACAGCGATCGCCATTT
>JAYRWF010000433.1:0-1620 GCA_041918195.1 Anaerolineales bacterium | reverse complement strand
TGTTTTGGAAATCCCCAAATGCTTGTAGATTTGTAAACCCAGCCGCCTTGAATTGATCCAAATAGAATTGAGCGCTGAATAAATGGTGATCGACTTGAGCCATGATGCGCTCGGCCTGGTCTCCGGGTTTCAGGTGTGTATACGACCAGGTCAGTTTAAACAGGTTTTCATCTCTTTCCCAGGCGCTGCTCACCTGAACCGGTGCGCCATCCAGTGGGTGGGGAAAGGTTTCCTCGATTTCCTCGGGACCAGTGCTGGGCATCTGACGCAGCAGCTCTGGATTCGCAAGGCTGCAGGCAAAACAGCCGCCTTCTGCAAGATGCTTGAAAACGCTCTTGAGCAGGTGCCCCAAATCCAGTTCAGCCAGGGTGCTCAAGGTGTTGCAAGGCAGCAGAATCAGGCCAAATTTTTCTGGGAGCTGGAATGTACGCATATCTGCTTGAACCAGGTGAATTCTGGCGCGCAGTTCAGGTTCGATCTGGCGGGCACAATAATCGAGCATAGCCGGGTCATTATCCAGCCCCCAACAGGTGTGACCGGCGCGGGCCAGCGGCAGCAAGACGCGCCCGGTGCCGCAGCCCAATTCCAGGATTGAGCCAGGGGTGTGGTTGGCCAGCTCCAGCCAGTAAGCGATATCTTCCTGGTGCAGGCAGTGGTGAGTATGGTAAAGGAGTGGAAACATGGTCAGAGATTTCCTTGACGTATCAGGCTACTACGCATTATACTCACTGCGTTCGGGGCGTAGCGCAGTTCGGTAGCGCACCGCGTTTGGGACGCGGGGGTCGGCGGTTCAAGTCCGCCCGCCCCGACTATGTAGCGCAATTCTCGATTCGTGAAACGGCAGATCTCACTCGATCGCGTTTCACGTTTTTTCGCAGCTTCTTGGGGAGGTCCTCATGCCAAAACAAAAACTAGATGGCGTCGTACAGGCAGTTCATTATACAATGGATGGACAGGTGGAATGGGTGCGCGCTTATCTCCGCCGGGGGCCCACTTTCTCTGATCGAGTCAAACTTGATCGCCAAACGCTGGTCGCGAACCTGAAAGCCGGAAAGCGCTATTTTGCTGGACAGCCTGTCCCGCAGATGGCCAGCACCTTTCAACTCGCTGAGCCGCTGCAGCTACTGGAGAAGGATGGCCGGGTGATTTTGGTCACCGGGGACCGCAAGGCAGATCAAGACCGGCTGGATGGCATTCCAGTTATTTAGGCTTAGCGATTTCAAATTCTTTTATTTCGGTCTTAACGACCGGTTGATGTGCCAACTCCTTTTTATCATCTGAGTATTGCCGAAGAGATCCTGACATGGGCGGATTTGCCTGGATCAGTTAGTTCCTGGTTAGGGGAATACCGGGCAGAGTTCCTGTTTGGGAATACAGCTCCTGATGTACAGACACTCTCAGGCCAGGATCGCCGGGCGACGCACTTCTTCGATTTGCCGATCTCTCCCAACCAACGCACCGCCTGGGCCAGAATGTTGGAGGAACAACCCTTCCTGGCTGAAGTGGATCGCCTGCCAGCCGGTCAGGCAGCTTTTATCGCTGGTTACTTGTGCCATTTGTTGGCTGATTGGAAATGGGTGTTGGAAATCTTTGCGCCGATTTTTGGGCCAAATGTAACTT
>JAYRWF010000432.1:0-1897 GCA_041918195.1 Anaerolineales bacterium | reverse complement strand
CGCGCCGGACGAATGTCCAGTTTCTCCAGGTGCTCGATCATCGTCGGCTGCGGATTGAGATTTGGGAGCGTGGGGCTGGCTATACTCTGGCTTCGGGCAGCAGTAGTTGCGCCGCCGCAGCCGCCGCCTATCAACTTGGCTGGTGTGACGACCAGGTTGAAGTCCACATGCCGGGAGGCGTTTTACAGGTTTCAATCGACCCGCGGCTTGGTTTGGTCCTGCTCGGACCGGTTGTGAAAGTTTGGGAAGGCTTTCTTTGGCTGGATGGTGAAAATTTGTCTGGAAACGGAGGTGATCGATGAACCAGGTTGAGAAACACCAGCGCACGAATGACATCTTCTTCGGACCGCTCGAACGCCCAGCGCTAAAATGGCTGGCAGCTCATATGCCGGCCTGGGTAACGCCAGACATCCTGACTGGGATTGGTGTGCTGGGCGGCTTGATCATCTTTGCCGCTTATTTTTTAACCAACCTCAGCCCATATTTTCTCTTTCTAGCCAGTCTGGGATTGGTGATCAACTGGTTTGGCGATAGCCTGGACGGCTCCCTGGCGCGTTACCGCGATATCCAGCGCCCGCGCTATGGCTATTTCATTGACCATACCGTCGATGCTGTGATTGAAGTCCTGATCGTGGTCGGACTGGGCCTCTCTCCTTACGTTCGGTTTGACCTGGCGTTGATTGCATTGGTCTGTTATTTGTTGCTTTCGGTGATGGTCTATATCCAGCAGATCGTGACCAACGAGTTTCGAATTTCCTATGGCAAGCTCGGCCCGACCGAAGTGCGCGCAATCCTGATCCTGGCCAATACATTCATTTTCTTCATCGGTAATCCAAAGATCAACCTGGCGGGGAACCTCGTAACCGTTTATGATAGCCTGGTCATCTTGATTAGCGTGATTATGGCGCTGATCTACCTGGTGAACACCATCCAACGCGGGCGTCAGCTTTCCCGCCAAGATAATCTGGCCCGCCAGGCTGCCAGGGACTCCAAAGACTGAACCTTCTAATCTCTCAAGCTGAAAACCGATTCATGCTGACCTCCATCGAGCAAATAACCCATTATCTGCCTGTCTATCCCTGGCTGGCGACCAGCGGTATGCCTGCAGCAGACCAATTCCAGGCGATCGCCAGGGCCGGCTACCAGGTGGTGATTAACCTGGCCGTCTCGACTTCGCCCGGGCAGTCACCCAACGAGGCAGAGTTGATCGAAAGCCTGGGAATGCTTTACATTCACATCCCGGTCGACTGGGAGAATCCTCAGGCGGCTGACTTACAGCGCTTCTTCGAGACCCTGGAAGCCCACCCCGGGCAACGAATCTGGGTTCATTGTGTGCTGAACTACCGGGTTTCGGCTTTTGTCTTCCTGTACCGGGTTCTACGGATGGGCATTCCGCCTGCCGAAGCCAGGGTCGATCTGAACCGGATTTGGACGCCGGAAGGGATTTGGGCAGACTGGATCGACTCGCTCGCTCACCATGGACCAGCTTCTCCTGAAGCCTGAGAATTTGCTGATCCTTGGCAAGCCCTGGATGGTAGGAAGCGACCCGTATCCAGCCTATCGTCATCACTTAATCTGGGATGGCCAGGTGGTCGCCGGGTTTCAGCAGCTCAGGCTGAAAGCGCTTCCCAGGAACCGGTTGGGCTGGCCTCGGCCGGTGGGAATCACCCCCAGGCTGTTGATCCTGGAGGATGGGTTGACCTACGACCGGAAATTATTACGCTGGGCGACTCATTGGCGTATGGCAGCGCCCTGGTTGAAGTTTGCCCTGTTCTGGCTGCGGCCGCGCCCTGCATTGCTGGTTGCTTGCTTTCGGGAAGAGAAATGCGGCCTCGTACAAGGTTCATATTGCCGGCCAGTTGACTTGCAATTGCAGGAATTACAGCCCGATGGAGGT
>JAYRWF010000431.1:0-1997 GCA_041918195.1 Anaerolineales bacterium | reverse complement strand
TAGTTTGAGATCAACGCTGGAGTAGCCAACCCTACCACCCAATTAAAAACAACCAGGTAACCTGCAATGACCAGGACAATTCCAACATAAGGGGCCGACCAGAGCGGAAAGCCACCTAACCAACCAATCACTATCATCAGGGTTAGGAACAAGCTGACCGTCAGCCAGCCTAAGGGGGCAGGATGCGAAGAGAATTGATCGCTGAGCATAATACTGGCTGGCAGTAAAAATACCAGCAAGGTCAGCAGGAGTTCCCTCCAGCTCCAATCAAAGGTCAAGTTATGGCTGTGAGGCAGCCCATCAGACTGCGAGAGGTTGATGGCAATTGGCCGGCGGGCTCGAAGCAAGGCTGCCGGCAGGCTGATCAACTCCAGCAGGCACAGGTTGACCAAAGCCACCGGGCTACGCAGAGAGGCATCTCGGGCAGCCTGCTCAAAGACATCCATCATTTCATCGTCAAATTCTGACCGGAAGCCGCGAGGATAGAGCCCTAAGATCGCTTTATACAGACCGGTCAACCAGTGGAGGATCATGCCTGCTCCATAATAATACACGCTGCATGACGATGATCAAGCGCGGTCACCCAGGGTGCGCAGGTTAGCAGCACTGACCAGGGTTTGTAAGCGGATAATTTCATTTTCTAGAACCCGCCCGCCCAAACCAGAAAGGTGATAGTCTTTCCGTCCGCGCCCATCTTGCTGCCCCTGCGGATCCCCACTACGCTCGATCCAGCCCAAATCCAACAGCCGTTTGAGGGCGGTGTATAGCGTCCCCGTACTCAAGAGAACTCTGCCGTGGCTGAGCTGGCGGACATCTTTCATAATTGAGTAGCCGTGGCGTGGGCCAGGTGATAAGCTCAACAAGATGAAATAAGTCGTTTCAGTTAATGGGAAACTGGTTATAAGATTTTCTTCCATTGCCTGCCTATATGTCGCTCAACAATATGTAATCAGATTACATATTACCGAAATAAGGACCTTCTGTCAAGGCTTATTTTTGAATTTCACCAAGAATTTTGGATTAATCCATCGACCGCCCGGGTGAATGAGTAATCCATGACCATGCGATGGATTGAGCGCATAAAGGGGTATAAAAGGGTGTCAGTTTCGATGAACGGAACCTGGCGGCGGATCAGATCATAAACGAGGGCCGTGCCGCGTCCCAGGCGAGCCGGTTGACCCAGTGCCTGGCGGCGGAAATCGATTCCTTGCGCAGCAGCCAGCAACTCGATGGAAAGAATATGTTCAACATTTTCAAGGATTTTGGCGGTGTGCAAGGCAGCCGTGAGGCCCATACTAACGTGGTCTTCGACATTCGCCGAGGAGGGAATGGTATCTACGCTGGCGGGGTGAGCAAGTATTTTATTCTCAGCCACCAGGGCGGCAGCCGTGTATTGAGTAATCATGAAGCCTGAATTCAGACCTCCCTTTCGGGTCAGGAAAGCTGGAAGGACGTGGGCGTTGCTGGCCTCATCGGTCAGGCGCATAATTCGCCGCTCAGAGATGCTGCCTAACTCAGCCAGGCCGATGCCCAGGTAATCCATGGCGATGGCTAGCGGCTCGCCGTGGAAATTCCCACCGGAAAGGACAGTGATCTCGGCAGTAGTATCATCAATGAAAATCAGCGGGTTATCGGTGACAGCGTTCAATTCCAGGTCGATAACCCACCTGGCATAGTTGATCGAATCGCGCGCTGCGCCATGGACCTGGGGCATACAGCGCAACGTGTACGCATCCTGGACATTGGCTGGGTCATGACGACGGGTAAAATCACTACCTTCTACCAGGGCGCGTAGATACGCGGCGCAATTGGCTTGTTGGGGGTGCGGGCGGAGCGCTTGGATGCGTTCATCAAAAGCCAGAGGGGTACCATTCAGGGCTTCCAGGCTCAACGCGCCGGCAATGTCGGCCAGTTGGCCGAGCTGGCGAGCGCGCCAGACATTCAACACACCCAGAGCACACATAACGGCAGTTCCATTGGTCAAAGCCAGGCCTTCC
>JAYRWF010000430.1:0-5135 GCA_041918195.1 Anaerolineales bacterium | reverse complement strand
GTTTTGTCAAAGAACTCGATTTCACTCCTGACGAATTAAAATTCCTACTCAAGTTATCCGCCGATTTGAAAGCAGCCAACTACGGTGGCTATGAACAGCCACGTCTGAAAGGGAAAAACATCGCCCTGATTTTTGAGAAAAGTTCCACTCGCACACGCTGCGCCTTTGAGGTGGCTGCATTCGACCAGGGCGCTCATGTGACCTATCTTGGGCCAGAAGGCTCGCAAATCGGGCATAAAGAATCGATGAAGGATACAGCGCGCGTCCTGGGCCGGATGTATGATGGGATTGAATATCGCGGCTTCGGCCAGCCAATCGTCGAAGAGCTGGCTGCTTACGCCGGGGTGCCAGTTTGGAACGGGCTGACCAACGAATTCCATCCGACACAGATGCTGGCCGATATCCTGACTATGCAGGAACACAGCGACAAACCGCTGAGCCAGATTGCCTACTGCTACATGGGCGACGCGCGCAACAACCTGGGCAATTCGCTGATGGTAATTGGCTGCAAGCTAGGCATGGATGTGCGCCTGTGCGCTCCGAAAGCCTTGTGGCCAAAGGAAGAGTTAATCCAGGCCTGCCGGGAAATTGCTGTCGAAACCGGGGCACGTTTGACCCTGACCGAAAGCGTCGATGAAGGCGTCAAAGGGGTTGACTATTTATATACCGATGTCTGGGTCTCGATGGGTGAGCCAAAAGAGGTTTGGGATGAGCGGATAAAGCTGCTCAAGCCTTACCAGGTAACCATGGAAGCGATTCGCAAGACCGGAAATCCAAAGGTGAAATTCATGCACTGCCTGCCGGCCTTTCACAACCGGGAAACCAAGGTCGGTGAAGAAATTTACCAAAAAACCGGCCTGGAAAGCCTGGAAGTAACCGAGGAAGTATTCGAATCCGAACATTCGATCGTCTTCGACCAGGCTGAAAACCGGATGCACACGATTAAAGCAGTAATGGTCGCCACGCTAGGCGACTAAACCGAGTCTTGAGAGAGATCCCAGTCAACGGTTCGGCTGGAAAACCAGCCTGGCGCGTTTGGTGATAAGCAGATAAAGCAGCAGGGCTGCCGCCAGGCCGAGCAACAACCACTCATGCGGTTCCGGCACGCCGCCTAACGGGAGCGGTGTGCCGGGCAGGGTGGTATTGCCCAGGTCTTCGATTTCACGCTGGTAGCGATCGCCTCGGCCGGTCAGCTGGTCAAGCATTTGCTGCTGTTCTTCGTTCACCAGTACAATCATCGAAGAATACGGGCTGACGATCTGATATTGCATCGCCAGGACATGCAGGGCATCCAGGGTTTCGAGATGGGTGATTGAGCCACGATTGCGCTGGATTTCGGCCAGCACCAGTCTGCGCGCCGCCAGGGCTGCAAAGGGGTCCTGTGGGGAATGCAGGTCGCCCTGCAGACCGGGCTGGTTTGCCTGGTCGGTAGGCAGCACCAGCCATTGGTAGCCATCTACTAAGTCCACCACAACCTCATTATCAGATCCTGAAGCGGCCTGGGCGTCCAGATTAATCGCCAGGCGGACCAGAGTCTCGTCCAGGCTGCCTGTAACGCCACCGCCAGAGGTCTGGATGGCTTCGAGGGTTTGATCATCATAACCCATGGGGATCTTGGCACTGACGTGGATCATCCAGATAGGCGCCGAAGAATCTGGCGCCGGATATTTACTCTGACCTAATTCATAGCCGGTACTATCGGTCAGGACCAAGACAGCATCATAGGGCTGACCGTTGCTTTGGGCGGTATGCAACTCACTGAATTGGGCTAATAACTGGGCTGCATTCTGCCCGCCGTAATAAACCAGCGCCTGCTCATCCAGGTTATCCAGTGTCGTCACAAAAGGTCCTTCGCCGCGATACGGCGAGGCGGTCAGGTATACATCGAGCGGGGCGGCCAGGACAGACAAGCCGCGCAGAGCCTGGAGCAGCTGCTTGACTTCGTCGGCATAAGGCTGCATACTGTAGGAACGATCGATGACCAGGGCCAGGCGTAATCCAGCTGGCAAACTGGGTAGATCGACTTGTTCCTGCGGAATAGCCAATACCGTCTGCCCGCCTGGGAGATCGACTCGATGAGCCCTGGGCAAGACAGGATTGGAAGCCGGGAGAGATTCAGGTAGCCAGCGATCTCCGATATTGGAAAGAGCCTGGCCATTCACCTCACGGACAGTAGCAGAGTCCCAATAAACATTGCGCAAGTAAGCCGTCTGTGGGAGCGGCCAGCTCGGAATTCCATTATCGACCTGAGCCATTACTCGGAAACTCATCCACATATACATGGGCGGCGCGTCTTCCACAAGGGTCCGAACGCGGTTCTCATCATAAGTCAGGCGCACGGGAGGCACCGGGAATACCCGTAAGCGATACTGGCGCGGTCCGATTTGCTCAAGCAGGGCAGGATCCTTGACGATCCTGGTTTGTTCACGATAAACCTCTTGGGCTGCGCCACGCGGTGCAACCTGAAAGGAGAAGGCTTTTGCCTTATCGGGAGAATTAGATAACCAGACCCCAGTCAGGACAGCCGATTCGGGCAGGTTGAAATAATAAATCACTTCTTGGTTCTCAGCCGTCTGATTTTGGTAAGCTTCGAAGAGCTCTAATTCGGCCCAATCGCCGTGCTCGGTCAGGGTAATCTGCTGGTGCATTAAGGCGACTTCGCGATCATCTACCGCTTGCCAGGCTGCTTCTGCCTGGTCGGCAGACCAAGTGGTGCGAACACTGC
Organism: Anaerolineales bacterium; assembly: GCA_041918195.1. Classification (GTDB taxonomy): domain Bacteria; phylum Chloroflexota; class Anaerolineae; order Anaerolineales; family UBA4823; genus CAZAGA01. The sequence goes on along the minus strand of JAYRWF010000430.1, from coordinate 2,410 downwards.
GCACAATTGCCGTCCGTTCTGCCTCGGTGATTGGCGTATCGAAGAAACGCTGGTAAAGGCGGGCAGCCTGCAGTGGCTCGTCCGCCAAGGCGCGGTTGTCGACCAGGTTGGTGTAATCCGGTTCTTGAACCGGTTTGTAAAGCAGCGGGCTAGCAACTGTTTCATAGAGCCGCTGAATCGAGTTCGCTCGGGCGCTCAACATGTCAAAGGCAAAAACGTACAATTCAGTGACATGCCGCACTTCCCCCTGGGCGCTAAGATAACGGAACGGAGCCAGGTAAGCGTTCAGAAGGCCTTTGCGAATAGTTTCTGATTGTCCGAGCAAAGAATTCGCTTCATCAAGCGAGGCAGGTGGTTTTTCAAGCAAGCTAAAAGCTCTGGCTTGCGGCTGCTGGTTGGCCAAAGCAAACAATCCCATTACTGCCAGGATCACCACAAGCGCCACAAAGACTGGGCGAAACCTTCCAAGCCGGATGGCCTGCTGTCGATAAACATTCCACCAAGCGCGCAGGCTGAGTAAAGGCACAGCAATTGGCGCAATAATAAACAAGGTTGAGGTGTAGGCAAATAATAGGAAGCCCAGGATACTGAACGGCAACAGTAAAGGTTGGATTTCCCGAAAAAAAGTAGCCAGGTCGCGAAACACGCGGGGGAGATTGGTGATTAAATCGAATAACCAATTACCGGCCATGACAGTTAACGGGACCGCATAAAAGAGGATCCAGACAGCGGCGTACAGGCTGGTAAGTCCCATTAGGGTTAGGCCGCCCAGGCGGGTGATTTCAGAGATCACCGGGCGTTGCCCAGCCCGTCGATCAAGCAGCCACCACAGAAAGGCGCCCATGCCAAAAATTGCAACCAGGAATAGCAACAGAGTACCCGGGGTCGCCTGGCGAATGGCGAAGAAACGCAATGCCAGGACGAGCATGAGCGGACCTTCCACCACATAGCCCAGGGCAAATAAGCGCTGGGGAGAACGGCGCAGGACAGTCAAACCGAGGACCACTGCGGCAACCGGAACGCAGGCTAGAAACAAGCCATAAAGCAGAAAAGATACCGGGGTAATGCCGGTACGAACTGAGGTAAAGATCTCGGGCAGGACCACCGGTGCAAAACCAAAAGACATGAAGGCCAGGAATATCAGGTTCCAAGACCAGAAGAGGAAATATTGAAACCACTCCAGGCGTGTTGTTTTAAAATCGAGTTTGCCAGTTGGTAGTTCCATAAGGCGCCTACCTTTGATGGAGAAAGGATTAAGGAATGAGGGTATCCAAACCTTGCTGGATCGATTGGCGCAAGGCGATTAATAACTCCCCTAATTCTGGGCTTTCAGGGTCGACCGGGGCATCAAATAGAACCGTGGACAGTACCCATGTCTCTGGATTTGGCGAAAGGTCATCCCAAATGCGAACCGAATAGTCATCGGTAACCCGCTGGCTGGACTGCAACCAGTAGGCCGCGTTAGTGAACAAAGAGTCGGTGTGAGAATCGCCAATTGAAACCCAACGCAGGGGAAAATCCGGCGCAGCCAGATAAGGCTGCGATTGTTTAACTTCCAGGCCATACACGGTGAAACAGTTTTCCGGTCGGTGATGCGCCCGCCAGGTATTACTGGAGACAAACAACATTGACCCGTGGAGACCATGCCACTCGATACGCCACCGGGACGCAACCATTGAGAGAGCGCCATGATCCGTAAGCCAGGCCATTTCAACCTCGTCCAGGGGCCATTCTTTCAACGTGAGCTCAGCTGGAAAGCTCCACTGGCTGCCAGCCGCACTAGCTGGCTGAGGGCGGGGGGAGTATAGAAAAACCAGGCAGAGGATGATCATCGCCAGGGTCGGCGCCAGCCATACGGGTCGCGGTGACGCCTGCAGAGAAACCGCCGGGTGTCTCGACTGGGAACCCGCCCAGCGCAGCAATCCCAGCCCGGCCAGACAGGCAAATAAGAATCCAATAACACCCAGTGGGACGTGAAGCATTTCAGCCACGAGCCCCCAACCTGCTACCTGACCAACCAACACCAGAATGGCAACTCGAGCCAGGTTTGCCCCCAGGAGCAACAGGACAAACCCAAGGGTTGAAAGCAACCAGCGACGGTTAATCGGGTGTTGATCTACCCAGGTGGCAGCGAGCAGAAAGAGACCACCGCTCCACAAACTTTTTACCCCGCTGCAAGGATTGTCGACTTGAGAGAGACCGTTTTCAAACACTAGAATCGTATCGATACCCAGGTGAGGCACACCCAGACCAACCAGGCCCTGGCTGACAATCCTGGCGGTGAGTAAGCGTAGCGGATAGCCGATGAAAGTGTCGAGGTGTTCGCCAAAAGGCAGTACACCAATCAACAAGAGACCTGCCGGAAGTCCCTGACGCCAGGCTATAGGATCCATCCATAAACCGAGCAATC
>JAYRWF010000429.1:0-2435 GCA_041918195.1 Anaerolineales bacterium | reverse complement strand
GATACACGCGTCGGCCGCCTGCCAGGCAGTATCTATGCCCAGCGGGTCACCCCGCGCGGCGTCCAGGCTGGAGAGCAATTCACCCACCTGGCGCGCGAGCTGGGCAAGACGCCTGGCCAGTTGGCGCTGCTGTGGTGCAAAGACCAACCCGGCGTTACTTGCCCGATCATCGGGCCGCGCACGCTGGAGCAGCTAAACGATCTCCTACCGGTTCTAGAGATGAGCTTGACAGAAGAGGAACGCGCCGCCTGTGACCAGATCAACCCACCGGGTGGGGTGATCGCGAACTTTCATAACACAGCTGCCTGGATGAAGACCCCGCTCTAAAAACTGATCGAACACCCCAATCCAGGGATTTCGCTGGCGACCAGCCAGCCATCTTCGAGATGGTGGCCGGGTTGGGTCGGATCGTTGAGCAGCCCCAGCGCCCCGTCCAGGTCGGCGAACTGGACATTGGGGCTGGAGAGCGCAAGGCTCAGCCCGGCGGCAATCAACAGGCTGGGTTCGATCAGGCAACTGACCTGGGTGACCAGGTGGGCCGCTCGGGCGATGTCGTTCACCAGGCGGGCCTGCTGTAGGCCGCCGCATGCCGCTACTTTGACGCTCAGGCCATCCACCGCATGGGTTGTGGCCAGCTCAAGCGCTGCGCTTGGCCCACAGGCGCTCTGGTCGGCCAGGATTGGCACAGCGCTGTTCTTGGTAACCTGGCGCAGAGCTTCAAGGTCCCCGGGCGGGGTGGGCTGTTCGAGCATCTCCAGGGCTTCTTTCAAGGCTTCCGAGACTTCCAACGCCTCGCGCACCGTGTAGCCGCCATCGCCATCCAGGCGCAGGGCGTGGTTTGGCAGGGAGCGGTGAATTGCCAGTACCCGCTGGACATCTTCCTTGGGGTCCTCGCCGCCCTTGATCTTCAGCATCCGAAAACCTAACTGGGCCTGCTCGCTGGCTGCCTGCACGCTGGCCTTCACTGGACTGACCGGTATGGTGGCTGAGGTTTGGATGCGGTTACGGTAACCACCCAGCAGGCGGTAAAGCGGCATGTCGGCAGCCAGGCCAAGCAGGTCGTAAAAGGCCAGGTCAAAGGCGCAACTCACCGCCGGGTGATCTTTGACCAGTGGCGCCAGCATAGCCAGGGAATATTCCAGGTTGGTGGGGTGTAAATCTGGGGCCAACTCGGCGCACTTCTGGGCAACCCGCAAGGCTTCTTCGAATTGCTCCCCGGTCAGGTGTGGGTGAGCGACCCCACAGCCCCAGGCGTTGCGCCTGTCGCGCGTTTCCAGGCGGACAAAGATCGCCCCAATCGAGTCGATCGGTGGACTTCCCGCCAGGCGAACGGGCTGGGCTCTTTTTAGCTGAATGGGAGTGATCTGGCAATGGGTGATCTGCATGGGCGAACCCCTGGTAAGCAATTTAGAGATAAAATGATAGGGTGAACCGCAGGCCTTCTACTGAAGTAATTATACTCGTACTGGTCTGAACCGTAATTGATCTTCCAACCTAACAATGATCAGGAAAACCCAAATGAAAACGAGCTTTGAATTCCAATCGATCGATTTGAAAAACATTCCAGACGCCCTGGCTGGGCCACTGAATGCCCATTACAACGCCCTGCGGGCCGAACGTCTGCCGGATGACCCTCCCATCCCCCTTGATGAAGACCTGGCCGGTTGGCGAAACATACCGACCATGGATGTGGTAGATGAATGGTTGGTTTGGGATGAACGCGGTGAACGGATCATTGTGTCGGCCGAGCTAGAAACCTGGCTGGTGGAGGACAACCAAAACCTGGGGTTTTTCGATATTTCGGTCCTGCCAGAATACCGCCAGCGGGGCCTGGCGCGCCAGGCGCTCAAGCTAGTGCTCGACCAGGCCACGGCGCGCGGCAAGAATTCGTTGCTTACCCGCACCTATGATCGTGTTCCCGCTGGCATCCTGTTCCTGGAGCGGATGGGCGGAAAGCGCGGCCTGGAGACGCATACCAACCAGCTAAACCTGGCTGAGTTGGATCGCCAATTGCTGGCTGATTGGTTGAGCCTGGGTACAGGCCTGGCAGAACGCTTTGAGCTTGGCTGGTGGGGCGCATCCTACCCGGAGAGCGATATTGAGGCGATTGTCGCCTTGTGGGATATTGAGAACGACGCCCCGCGCGATAACCTGGTGATCGAACGGGAAATCATCACGGTTGACCAGATTCGCGAATGGGAACATTTCAACCAGGCACGCGGCAATCAGCGCTGGTCGCTGTACGTCAAAGACCGCGGCTCGGGCCGCTATGCTGGAATTACCGAGATGTTCTACCAGCCTAACCGCTTGCACATCCTCAACCAAGGCTTCACTGGCGTGCATCCGGATTTCCGCGGCCAGGGATTAGGGCGCTGGTTGAAGGCGACCATGCTCCAACGTGTCCTGGATGAACGTCCCCAGGTTACCCTGGTGCG
>JAYRWF010000428.1:0-1629 GCA_041918195.1 Anaerolineales bacterium | reverse complement strand
TCTCAAAGGGATTTTCAAGACAGATTTCAACAAGTGGAATATAATCACAAACGACATGGGCGATTTTCTTAATCCGGTATTTTCACTACTGACCGACACCACAGCCGGGAGCCTGATCTATCACCTGTGGCTGATGCTTTCTGTTATCACCGCCTGGACCATGGCTTTCATTCAATGGCGCTCCAGCGGATATCCTCAAGTCCGGCGCACCATGCTTGGACTGGGATTGCTCTTTGCATCCCAGATCGCAGTGTTCGCCCTGAGTATCTTCGGTAACGGATTCATCAACCTCACCACCACCCTGCCTCCGTTGGAGCGGGGTATTTCGCTTTTTGCACTGGTTTGGATCGCCTGGTTATGGGCGTTCCCGGAACCCAGCCGCTTCGCTGATGCAGGGACCTGGTTGCTGGCATTGCTGGCTGCGGCTGCCACTGGGCTGGGGATCGTGGCATTTTCAGCGCAACCCAGCTCCTTCTATAACCTGACCACAGACGATGGCATCTGGCAACTGGCTGGGATCGGCTTCTCGGTCTATTCGCTTTTCCTGCTGGTGGTGCGCCGCCCCAATGGATGGGGCAACGGGTTGGCGTTCTTTCTCATCACCTTTTCCGGGCATCTCTTATACATGATGATCGGTCGCACTGCCGCAGCCGCAAATTATCCGGGACTGGTGCGGCTTGCTTACATGGCGGCATATCCGATCCTGATCACGTTGAACCTGCGCTTCCCCGTTGCATCTGCTTCCTCCGATACATCCGCTTCCACGCGGGTGGATTCCACCATGAACGGGGAACGCCGCCGTTACAGCACCGACCCGAAAACCTTCCATGCCCTGCTGGCACTGGCGGGCGAATCCACAGCCGATAAATTGAGCCAGGCGATCACACGCGCCATCGCCCAGACCATGCTGGCTGACCTGTGTTTCCTCATTTATCTGACCGATAACAAGAACCAGATGCAGATCGCCAGCGGCTACGACCTGATCCGCGAAGAGCATCTCGAAGGCGGGAGCATGAATAAGAACCTTATTCCCATGCTCACCAACGCCCTGCAGCGCGGACGTCCACTGCGCCTGCCCTCGAGTAGTACCTCCGCCGATATCAAGGGCTTGAGCGATCTGCTCGGGCTTGCCAGCCCCGGTCACCTGATGAGCGTTCCCATCGTGACTCCAGATAAGGATCCCATCGGCGGTATCCTGATGCTTTCGCCGTATTCGAACCGCCAATGGAGCGCCGAAGATCAGGCATTCCTTTCCAATATCGCCATCTCGTTGGTACCCGTCATCCAGCGCGGACAACGCATGACTTCGCTCGAACAAAAAGGCGAGCAGACCCGCCAGGCTTTGGACCTTGCCCAGTCACGCGTCACTGACCTGGAACGCCGCAATACGGACCTGGTCAAGCAAATGGATGCCGTAAAAGCGGATGCGCAAGCCGGGCTGGCACAGGCGGAACAGCTTGCCGAAATGACCCACATGCAGGAGGAAGCGCAGAAAGCCATCGAGCGCCTCAAACAGGAGAATGAAGACCTGCGAGCCGGCAAGGGCGTGAAAGCCATCAAGGGAATTCCCAACCTACCGTCGAATCAAGTGGAAAATGAACTGCGCCTCACCCTTGAAGAAGTGGCGCG
>JAYRWF010000427.1:0-2919 GCA_041918195.1 Anaerolineales bacterium | reverse complement strand
GTCACTTAGCCACGCTCTGGATACCTGTCCTTCGACTGCGGCTGTAATCAGCTACGCTCAGGATGCCTTATTTTAATGGGAAATGCCAGATGGTGAGAAAACTGGCCGGGATGGTGGCTGTGGCTGTCAAGGAGAAGGACAGCGCCGGGTGTTTGAGCAGGTAGGTGGGCGAGACCCAGCCCCAGGTGGGGTGGACCGGCGCGCTTCCGACCAGGCGCTCCCCAGCTCGAGCCAGCCCGATCTCCAGGCTGCCAGGCAGGACGCCTGGTCCGGCGGACAGGTTGAGTTGGACTGGACCCTGCGGGGCGTGAAGCAGCAGGCAGGCTCCATCCAGCTCCCAGGGCCAGTCGGGAAGCAACCAGTGCAGGCGGATGGAAAAGTGGGCAGCCGGGCCAGGGGCGGCCGAGGGCAGGAGTTGATCTTCGATCTGCCAATCGTCATTCTCCAGGACAGACACCTGGCGGCGGTGTAGCAGGCCCAGGCGGCGGTAACCATTATGCTGGGCGGTAAGCTGGCGCCACGATCGATCCGAGTTGGGCTGACCGGCGATTATTTCTGCCTGGGCCCAATCCAGGTAGAGAAACCGCCCGGAACGGCGCATTTGTTCCAGGCCGTTCACCGTCAGGGTGTTGTGGACGGCGCTGTGCGCCAGGGGATTGTCCCAGGGCGGCGCGGCGTTATAAGAATAGGTGCCTGGATCGCAGGCCAGGTTTACGCTATCGCGCCACAGGTCGAGATGGAGCTGGTCGGCGTGACCAGGACGGCTGTGGAAGCGGGCGGCGCGCAGGTAAGCCCAGGTAGAGCCGCCTGGGCTGCGCAGGATGTGGGGCGTGGCTGACAGGTTTTCGCCGAACGCCGTGGTGAGGGGTTGGGGAGGTGTGGTAGGCAGCCACATAGCGACTTCGTCCCAGACCCCAGCCGAGAAGGGACGCTGGCCGAGGAAAGCCTGGGCAGCGGCCTGCAGGACGGGGCGATAATCCTGGAAGGGAGTAGCGCTGAGTGGTTGAAGGCGGGCGCCGTCGTTTGGGCCGAAGTTGGGAACCTGGCCGTTGTCTGGGTCGGTCATGGCCAGCAGCCAGCGCACGGCGTTGGCCAGGCGCTGGCGAGAATTTACGGGTAGCTCCTGCCCGTGGGAATTGGCCAGGCAGGTGAACCACAAAGATAGTTGCAGTGCCAGGCGCTGGTAGTTGGCGGAGTGTTGGATGTAAGCGCCATGCGGATCGATTTGGGATTGCAGGGCGTGATTAAAGGTTTTCCAGCCAAGGGTGCGCCACCTGGCAGCCAGAGGGTGTTCAGGCAGGCAAAGTCCGGCTGTAAACAGCCCGGCAGCCTCGCTGAGCAGGTGGTTGTTCTGCTGGGCGCGAGCGTAGACCAGGGTGGGGTGGATGCGCCGGGCGTGGTCAGCCAGAGCCTGGGCCAGCTTGGCCCGGCGCTGAGGGGTCGTGTGAGGCGAGGCGGAGAAGGCCGGCAGGCTGAATGCAAAAGCGATCAGGCGCAGGGCGACCTCCTGGGCAGAGGTCCAGTTCGGGCCCCAGTATGGCGGGTTAGCAGCCTGGAAGATTTCGAAGCCATCCCAGAAGGCCGCCGGGAAGCGTTCGTCGCCGCTGATCCGGTAGGCGCGCGCCAGCGGATAGGCCCAATCAAAGCGGGCTGGCTCCCAGATTTCTTTGATATCTTCCCGGCCGGGATGTGCCTGACCGGCTTCGTAGCAGGTCCAATGGACCAGTTCGCCAGGTGGGGAGAGTTGGAGCGGGGCTGCAGGGCTGCCAAACAGGCGAAAATGGCCAGAAAGGATTTCTTGTGCTTCTGACAGGGTTTGCTGGCGGCCGGCCTCACCCATCACCTGGAGCAGCGAAGTTCGATCGGGAAGCGCCAAAAGGGAGCGAAATTCACCAGGGGATTGGCTGTCTGGCTGGCTGGTCAGCCGGCGGTAATGCCCGCTGCGTAGGCCAAGTTGGTAAATGGCATAGCGGAGCAGCGGAGCGAGGCCAAGCTCGCCTGCGGCGCTCCAGGCCAGGGTAAGGCGCGAAGAAAAATTCATCCTGGCGGCTATTATACTGGTTTCACCGCCAGGATGGAGAGCTGGGCGATTAAGGGGGTCAAATGCTCAGGGTGTGGTCCAGATCAGAAAGCTCTGGCGAATGCAGTATTTATCACCGCTCTCGCTGGCAATACAAACCTGATAAGGAATGATTGTACCGTTGGTGGTTTCAATCGGTTCGACCTTAATATGCGCGACGCCATCTGATCCGGTAGGTGAAAAGTCTTGGTTTCGAACGGTGCCATCCGGCAGCTCAACGACCAAAGAGGCCTGGGCGCCTTCAAACAGAAGGCCATCGCGCTGGACGCTGATGCCGATATCTTGTTCCTGGTCCGAGGCCACCATTGGCGAGGTTTCCCAGACCTGGATCAGCCACTTGTGAGCAGTGGGTTGGGCTGTGGGCGGCGGCGCAGGGAGGGCTGGTTGGGCCTCAAGGGCATGAGTTGGAACCGGTACAAAGGGAGCGGCATTCAACGGATCGGCAGCACAGTCTTGGCCACAACGCCAGGCGCCATATGGCAACAGGCGAACGTTTCCGTCGGTTTCCGGTCCCTGGTAAAAACCGAGGTTTTCAAAATACTGTTCGGTGCGATTTTTCTCGCTGTTGTAGATCATCCCGGTCAGCGCCCGGCCGATAAAATCCTCCCCCCCGAGCCGCTTGTAGAACGGCTGAAAGACTTCGGCCACCGGCCAATCCGAATCGCTGGGGATTTCAACTCCAAACTCATTGCCCAGCCCGGCAAGCTGGAAGCGGCGTTTCGCAACTGCTTGAGGATCAAAGACCATCAGACCGGTGACGACATACTGGTAAGTCCGGCCATTGATTTCCTGTGGTTCTGAAATTACCCCGCCAAGGACCTCGTGCCCACCCAGGAAGT
>JAYRWF010000426.1:0-1587 GCA_041918195.1 Anaerolineales bacterium | reverse complement strand
AGGCAACGGCAGGCGGCGACGCTCCATCCCTTGATGATAATTCTGCCAATTGATCTCAACGCCGATCAACCATAAGCGGCCGAGGGTGGTGAGCAAAAACTCCTGGTCAGATTGCGAGCTGCGCGGTGGGCGCAAGGTGGAAAACAGGTAGCGATCACCGAGCGGCCTGGCTTCGGCAGCCGCTTTAGCGGTCAGGACGTTCTTAGCCAGGGTGGTTAGCGTTTGCCCTGGCCCAATCTCCAGGAGGACCCAGGCCGGGTCGCGCAAGATTTCACCAACCCCATCGCTGAAACGAACCGTCTGGCGCAGGTGACGGACCCAATAATCCGGATCAACTGCTTGCTCTGCAGTCAACCAAGTCCCTGTTACATTCGACATGATTGGTATTTCAGGCGCACCAAGTTCCAAGCTATCGAATTGCTGGCGGAAAGCATCCAGGATGGGATCCATCATCTCAGAATGGAAGGCATGTGAAGTGCGTAAGCGCCTGAATTCGATCCCATCGTTTGCCAGGCGATACGATAATGCATCGATCCGCTCAAAATCTCCTGAGATCACACACAGTGAGGGCCCATTCACTGCTGAAAGGGAAAGGCCAGGTCCCAGGTAAGGAAGAATTTCCGCTTCAGACAGTGGAACGCTGAGCATCGCACCACCCGGCAGGCTTTGCATCAAGCGCCCGCGCGCGGCCACCAGCTTGAGTCCATCCTCTAATGAGAAAACACCTGCCAGGCACGCCGCGACATATTCGCCAATGCTATGACCAATCATTGCATGCGGTTCTATTCCCCAGTGGATCAGTAAACGCGCCGTAGCATATTCAATCACAAACAGAGCTGGCTGGGTAAAGGCAGTTTGCATGAGGGCCTGGGCAGCTTCATCAGAGCCAGAATCCTTAGAAGCGCCGTCAATCGTAAAGGCTGCCCCGTTGGCATGGCCGGAAAAGATCACATCGCGCAAATCCTGGCCAAGTGTCTCCATCAAGATTTCTGCGCAGTGATCCACCTCGTCCCGGAAAACAGCTTCAGTCTGGTAAAGGCCGTAAGCCATATCCGGATATTGTGCGCCTTGTCCGGAGAACATAAAGACAATTTGGGGACGCTGCTTCCCACCGTTATCGCGTAATGCACCACTCAGAATCCGCATAGGGTCCCGACTACTTAATGCCTGGACAGCGTCTCCAGCACTGGAACACACCAACACTCGCCGAGATCCAAATGCTTTTCGTCCTACTTGAAACGTATAAGCGACCTCTGCAATCGGCATTTCTGGTCGCTGTTGGAGGGCTTTCACGAGCCGGTCGGTAGCTGCTTCAAGGGCGCTGTTGGATCGCGCTGAAAGGAGCAGTAAGGCCGGGCGTTCAGAAACTGATTTCCCGATCGAGACCGGCGTTGCCTGGCCTCCAGCCTCTTGCTCGGCTTGCTCGAAGTATTCATCCAGTACCGCGGCCTCCTCCAGGATCATGTGAACATTTGTACCGCCAATCCCAAAGGAGCTGATCCCAGCCCGGCGAGGCAGGCCGGCAAGGTGATCCCTGCCAAAACCATCCCATGGTCGGAGCTGGGTATTGACAAAGAAAGGACTGTT
>JAYRWF010000425.1:0-2361 GCA_041918195.1 Anaerolineales bacterium | reverse complement strand
GCAAGACTCTTTCCGTCGGCTTGGCAGTCGGTTCTACCACTCTTTGGGTTGGCAACCATTGTGTTGGTTGGACGGAAGCTTTTGGGGTAGATTCAGGCGGTGCGATTAGGGTTGGGGGAGGTGTAACTTCGGTTGTGGGGGTGGCGGTTGATAATGCTGCTGCTGATACCGTAACAGTATCTTTTCCTTTGGCACAACCAGCCAATAATACCAGTACCACCGGGAGGGCCAATAAAGTTTTTCGCCAGTTTGATCCACTGGGCGGGTTTGCCTGGTCAAGTAATCTGGCCAGTTCTTTGTTATCTTTGGGTAAGAAGATGTCTATCATCATCAACGCATTCCTTTTTCATTGGGTTACCTGGCACCGGCTGAGTTTGAGGCTGCCTGGATGCCTTAAACCTGGTTGACAGTTCAGAAGCAAGCTGAGAAAGGTTGGAAATATTTCTTGATAGGATTGGATTCTGACCCCCCAGTATCTTTACCGGAACCATCTGGAGGAATATTCACATTCAACCGTCCAAATAATTCACGCTTGGATGACCTGGAACTGAATTATAGTATAAATCCAATGTTGGCAATGTCAACGGTTTATACTGAGGGTGATGCTGGAAATCACCAAACAGAACCGGAGACATTACAAAAAACGATTTGCAGGTTCGCCCATTTCAGGCTAAAATCTAGAGCATGACCACATCCGAGCCGCAAGGCCAATCCTCGCCTAACTGGGCCCAAAACACCAAGCTGATCGTCGGGCTGACCTTCATCGCCATCCTGGCTATCCTGCTCCAGCAATTCAACGAAATCGTTGGCCCGTTGATCCTGGCCTTTGTGCTGGCCTTTTTAATCCAGCCGATTGCGCGCTGGCTGAACGTCAAGGTCCACTTATCCTGGCGGTTTTCGGTTGGCCTGGTATTTATCGTTTTAGCGATTGTGTTGGCCGGGCTGTTTACCCTGGCGGGCTTTGCCACCGTTCAGCAGATTCAAAACCTGATCACCACCATTTCGCGCTTCATTGCTCAACTCCCCCAGGTGATCTCCGATCTGACCTCCCGGCAGTTCAGCGTCGGCCCGTTTGATTTTGACCTTTCCGCTTTTGACCTGACCGCGATTACCAACCAGTTGCTCTCCTCGGCCCAGACCTTCCTCGGGCAGGTCGGCGGGCTGGTCGGCAGCCTGTTCACCGGCACGCTCACCACGCTGGGTTATGTGGTTTTCATCTTGCTGATCGCCTATTTTTTGCTGGTCGAAGGCGGCCAGGTGCGCGAAAACCTGGTTTATATCAACATCCCCCGCTATGAATATGACATCCGCCGCCTGGGACGCGAGCTGACCCGCATCTGGGAAGCTTACTTGCGCAGCCAGGTAGCCATCATCCTGCTGGTGATTGTCGTCTATTACCTGCTGCTGACCATCCTGGGCATGCGTTTCACCCTGGGGCTGGCGATCCTGGCCGGGATGGCGCGCTTCATCCCTTATATTGGTCCGTTCATCGTGTGGGGTACGGCCGCACTGTTGGCCTTTTTCGGGCCGCAAAATTATTTCAACCTTCAACCCTGGGCTTACACCTTGCTGGTGATTAGCCTGTGCATCCTGGTGGACCAGGTCTTCGACCAGTACGTCCAGCCGCGCTTCATGGGCAGCTCACTCGGGGTGCACCCGGCCGCCATCCTGGTGGCGGCGATTATCGCCTTTGATTGGTTGGGGATTATCGGACTGGTCCTGGCCGCGCCGGTGCTGGCGACGGTGGCCCTGTTTATTCGCTTTGCAGTTCGAAAAATGTTCGATCTCGATCCGTGGCCCGCGCCGGAAGGGAGCGGAAATTATAAGACGCCGCCCGACCGCCTGCTTTATCGCGTGCGAGCCTGGTGGCGTCTCCAAAACCGGCGCTAAACCGTGAAAGCGCTTGAAATTCAGGCCTGCCGGGCGGCTGCTCGCCCGTTGCCGTAGAGTTTTTCCTTCAAATCCACCACCTGCCGTCGCAGGCGATCATCTGTCTCCAACAACTCGGTGATTTTCTCACAGCCATACATCACGGTGGTGTGGTCACGCCCACCGAGCGCCTCGCCAATTTGCGGCAGGGAGTAGTTGGATTCTTCGCGCAGCAGGTACATGGCAATCTGGCGGGGCAGCGCGACCTGCTTGCTGCGGTCACGTCCCAGGATCCGGTCAACGGTCAAGCCAAAGGTATCGGCGACACGGCGAACGATCTCATCCGGCCCAACTTCGCTGCGACGCGGTAACAGGTCAGATAAGGCGGCATCGACCAGTTGTGCGGTCAGCGGCAGGCCGCTCAGGTCGGCGAAAGCCGCCACCCGGGTCAGGGCGCCTTCCAGCTCGCGAATATTGGACTGCACCCGGCGG
>JAYRWF010000424.1:0-5403 GCA_041918195.1 Anaerolineales bacterium | reverse complement strand
GCCGCCGGGTTGAGCCGCATGCTGGAGCCTTTCACCCCCGAGCGGCTCGATAGCGCCTTCCGCACGGTCGCCTTGCTTGCCCTGGGCATGGGCCTGCTTGGCTTGATCGGTCTCGAGCGCCGCTCGGCTGCCCCCGCCGCCAGCGAGGTCCGCTACAACCTGCGCCTGATTTACTCGGAAATTACCTCCAGCCCGCAGGTAAAATATTTCTTCCTCTACCTGATCTTAATGTTAGCCGCTATCCTCGGCCAGGATGTCCTGCTCGAGCCGTTTGCCGCCCGCGCCTTCGATCTGCCGGTCAGTGCGACCACCCGCATTACCTCCATCTGGGGCGGCTTCTATCTGCTTTCCCTGGTATTGGCCGGTATATTGGAAGATCGCTTTCCAAAAATCCAGGTCGTCCGGCTATCGGCCTGGCTGGCGATTGTCGCCTTTGTAGTTGTCGCCTTCAGCGGGCCTCTGCGCAACCAACCGCTCTTCTATGCTGGTGTGGTCCTGCTTGGCCTGGCTACCGGCCCGGCCACCGTCTCAAACCTGTCCCTGATGCTCGAAATGACCGTGCCAGGAAAAGTCGGCCTCTTCATCGGCGCATGGGGCTCGGCTAGCGCCCTGGCCCGCCTGCTCGGTTCCTTCAGCACCGCCCTGGTGCGCGACCTGGCCCGTTACTCGCCGGCCGGTGCGTTGTTCGGCTACATGGCCGGTTTCCTGGCCTTGGCTGTCTTCTTGTATCTTTCTCTGGTAGTCCTGCGCCGGATCAAGCTGGTCGAATTCCTTCGCCAGGCCGAACAGCCGGCATACCAACCCTCTGTTATCGAGCGTGCCTCGCTCGGCGGCGAGGCCTGAGCATGGCGGCCCAAACGCCAAGCAACTGGCTCAGTCTGAGCGACGCCGCTGAACTGCTCGGTGTCCACCCCAGCACCGTGCGAAGCTGGTCCGACCAGGGCATTTTACCCGTCCACCGCACCAGCGGCGGTCATCGCCGCTACTTGCGCAGTGAGATCGATTTGTGGTTCCAGTCGCAACGCGGTGAGGACTCTAATGAGCTCACCCTGGTGATCCAAAAAGCGCTCGGCGCGACCCGCTTTCAAATCAGCGAGGGCCGCCTGAATGACCAGGACTGGTACAACAAGCTTGACGAAGACGCCCGCCAGCAGTACCGCGTCAGCGGGCGCAACCTGCTCCAGGGCCTGATCCACGCCATCACCACCGCCGGCGAGCCGGATACAGTTGAAGCCGAAGCCCTCGGCTATGAATATGCCTCGCGCGGCCACCGCTACGGCCTGAGCAGTGTCGAGGCTGTCCACGCCTTCCTGTTCTTCCGTAACCTGCTGCTCGAGTCCACCCTGGCGGTCTTCGAAGCCGCCGCCGTCCACTCGCCGCGCGCCTGGAGCGCTATGTTCCGCCGAATCACCGGCTTCACCGACCGGATTATGGTCCGCATTCTCGAAACTTACGAACAGTATAATCGCCAGAATCGATGAAGCGGCCCAGTCAGCGCTTTCAGGCCTCCTTTTGGACTCGTTACCTGATCCCCTTGGCGATCGGGTTAATCCTGCTCGCCCTGGCCTCCACAATCATTTTTATCGTCCTGTTTGCCTTTGGATTGATCTGATCGGCTGGTAAATTTTTTATTGGAGGGTTCAATGCATCTGATTCCGTTTTTTTCCACCCTGGTTACATTCAGCTTTGCCGTCGCCGTCCTGAATCGTTATCGCCTTCACAAAGGTCCTCACCTGCTGATGTGGGGTATTGGCCTAATTTTTTATGGTATCGGCACACTCAGCGAGGTCATTATGGGCTTTATTTTCAGCGGCCTGGTGCTGAAAGCCTGGTATCTCAGTGGGGCAATGCTGACTGCCGCTTGGCTCGGTCAGGGTACCATCTGGCTGCTGGTCCGCAAGCCAGGTATCGCCCGGCTCCTGACAGCCCTCTTGGCTGCCGTATCCCTGCTGGCAGTAGTCTTGCTGTCCGCTGCCCCGCTCACCCTTGCGGCAGATAGTTACCAGGTCGCCCAGCCCATCTCGGCTCAATATAAAGAAATCCTGGTTCGTAGCAGCTTGATCACCGCTCTGACCATTTCCTTGAATATCTACGGCACCCTGGCGCTGGTCGGTGGAGCGCTCTACTCGGCCTACTTATTTTGGCGCAAGCAAGTTTTGCTTAACCGGGTTATTGGCAACCTGCTGATTGCCGCCGGGGCGATGTTTCCAGCCATGGCCGGATCGGCTGTTGGCGCTGGGTTGCCCGATCTGCTCTATTTGAGCGAGTTGCTTGGCGCAATCCTGATGTACCTCGGCTTCTTGCGCGCCTCTGCTCCTCGCCCGCTGTCCAGTTCATCTCCTCAGCCCTCTACTGCCGGTTAAACCGGACAATTTAGTAACATGGGCTATACGGGTGCTTTTCCTGGACAGTCGCTCTCCTAAGAGATGGTACAATTTTCACTATGAACAGCGAAAACGTAAAACTTACCTCATTTCTCGAATCCTACCCGGTCGGGCCGACGCGCCGCAATCATGGCCTTGAGCATGCCACCCTGCATATCCTGGCCCAGCGCCGCCCGCGCCAATCCTTCGCCGGTCATTCTGACCCGGGCGGTTTCTGGATTCTCGGCAATGTCTCGCCCGAGGAGTTGCGCTCGGCGATTGACGAAGCCATGGCACGCCTGCGCCGCGGCGAGCGCCATCTCGCCACCCATCCTAACTGCGGTACCAACTTCGTCACCGCCGGAACCCTTGCCGGCCTGGCTGGCGCTCTGGCGATGTTTGGGGCTGGCCGGCGCACGCGCGATAAGCTCGAGCGTCTGCCTCTCGCCGTCACCCTGGCCACCCTGGCGCTGATGGTTGCCCAACCGCTCGGCTTGCAGCTCCAGGCCCGCCTGACTACCTCCGCTGACCCCGGCGACCTTTCTGTGGTCGAGATCCAAACCACCCGCCGTGGTCAGGTCCAGGCTCACCGCGTCCTCACCCAATCCGGGTCATGAGCGCCGCCGCACCCGAGATCTACCTGATTAATGGCGACGATGAATTTGAAATTGCCAGGTTCATCGAGCAGCGCATTGCTGACCTCGGCGACCCCAGCACGGCATTGATGAACCTGACCCGTTTGGACGGCCGGACCTATAACCCGGACGACCTGCTCAGGTATGCTGCCAGCATGCCCTTCCTGTCCAGGCACCGGATGGTCATTCTCGATCACCCTACCGCCCGTTTTGAGAAAAACGACCCTCGAGAAGCTGTGTCGAAAGAAGAAGATGAAACTCCTGTCTCCGGGAGCCGGCCTGGCCCGCGCTCCCGAACCGCCGAGGCCCGCAAAGCCTTCCTGTCTACGCTCGAGCGCATCCCGCCCACTACTGTTTTACTCCTGGTGGAATATCGCTTGCTGACCAGCTACCAGGATCGCCAGCGCAACCGGCTTCATTGGTTGGAGTCCTGGGCCTTTGCCGCCGGAGAGCGCGTCCATATCAAGTCCTTTTCGCTGCCCAAGGATGAAAAGATGACTGGCTGGATCATGAGCCGCGCGAAGGATCACGGTGGGCAGTTCACCCGGGATGCTGCCAACCGCCTGGCCGAGCTGGTTGGCGCGGAACCACGCCTGGCCGATCAAGAAATTCTCAAGTTATTGGAATATGTCAACTACCGCAGGCCGGTCGAGCGCGATGACGTCCATTTGCTGACTGCTGATACCCACGAGGGCAATATTTTCGCCCTGGTCGATGCGATCGGTAATCACCAATTGAAACCGGCCATCGCCATGCTCGAGCGCTTACTTGAAGAAGATGATCCCAAGTCCATCTTCCCAATGATTGTGCGCCAGTTCCGCCTGCTGCTCCAGGCGCGTGAAGTCTTGGATGGCGGCGGGGGCGCTCAAGAAGTGGCCCGCCAGTTACAAATTATCCCCTTTGTCGCCGATAAAATCAGCGCCCAGGCCCGCCGATTCACACTGCCTGGGTTGGAGCAAATCTATCACCGATTGCTTGAAATTGACCTGCAGATGAAAACCAGCCAGTCGCCCGGCGAGCTGGCCCTCGAAACCCTGGTCGCCAACCTAGGTGGGATTGGCGCCATTGACTCCCAGCCACAGGTGATTCGGTAGCACGTTGCGGGTCGGGCGTATCTCGAGCCCGCCAGCTTTCAGCCCTCCTGTCTCGCTGGGCGGGGGTGGCGTCGCGCCGAGCATGCTGGGATGCACAAAACAAATTGTTGGCGCTCGTCCATATTTGTTCCGGTAGTAGGCGGCTGCGCGCTCCACTTTGACCGCCAGCTCCGCTTTTGGGTCGTTATCGAACCACAGCATCCCGATGTTCATCCCGCGCCTCCTTTGGGCTCGCTGACCCAGAACTTGAACCAATCTTCGTCTACGTAGGCGCAAAACTGCGTCCCGCGCTCCAGTTCGGCTGCCGGGGTTTCGGCGTCGCGCCCCAGGTAGGTTGCAAGGCTTGGGTTGGCGATAGAACCGAGCAGGTGGGTGCGAAAAGCTTCCACCAGAGCCGGGTCGAGCTGCTCAGCTTCCTGAGCCGTCAGCGTCGCAACCAGCCAGACCCCTAACCGCGGGCCGTGCTTCACCAGCCGCAGGAAGCGGGCCTGGAACTCGCTGTCTCGGATCTGCGAGATCTGCGCCAGCCCATCGATCCCCACAACGATATACGAGAGCGAAGGATACTCTCGCCGTTGATCGATCTCTTTGAACAGGGTTTCGAAAAGCTGCGCCGCGCTGGGGTCGCGTAAACCCAGGCACTGCTTGCAACCCTCCGCCTCGCCCAGGTCGCTGTATTCGTGATAGTTGTTTGCCAGGATGTAGAAACAGGTTTGCTCCGGGGCGCTGTTTTCAGCCACCGAAGACAGGATTAACCGCAGCAGGTTGCTTTTGCCCGAGCCGCGCTCACCCGTGATCAGCAGCGCCCCGGCCGTTGGGTTGGTCAGGTCGAGCGTCAGCGGCAGGTCGTCTTCGCAGCGGCCCAGCAGCAGGCTGCAGGCTGGCTGGCGGTGGTTTTTCTCGTACCAGGCATCGAAAGTCAGTGCTGCTATTGTCCGGCTTTTTCCTGCTTGAGCGGCCGGTTGGTTCGCCGGTGCATCAACGGTCAGCTCGGTCGTCTGGTTTCGATTGCCCACCTTGATCCCAACCTCGAGCGCCGGTTTGCCCAGCCAGGGAAAACTGGCGCTGAAGCGTTCTTTGACCTTGTTCCGGAAGGTCAACCGGTCTTGTGCGGTAATCATAGGGCATCCATCCTGTATGGTTAAATAGAACCTTTGTTCTATTATATAATAAATGGATGCCCCTGTCAAGATCATGCGCATCGATTTCTATTTATTCCAGCGGCGTAGCCGCTGGAATAAATAGATCGATGCCTTTTCTTTATCGTTCCCACAAGCTGATGCTCTCAATGTGATACGTCTGCGGAAAAAG
>JAYRWF010000423.1:0-1845 GCA_041918195.1 Anaerolineales bacterium | reverse complement strand
GGATCCATAGCCTGGGAGGGCAATTCCCTGGCCGGTGTGCCGCCTCACCAGCGCGGCTTTGGCTTGATGTTCCAGGATTTCGCTCTCTTTCCTCACCTGGACGTTTTCGCCAATGTTGCATTTGGTTTGCGCATGCAGCACACCCCGCCTGACCAGGTCCTCCCCCAGGTCCAGGCTGCCCTGGAATTGGTCGGGCTGCCCGGTTATGCCAGGCGAGATGTGAACACCCTGTCAGGCGGCGAGCAACAGCGTGTCGCCCTGGCGCGCGCCCTGGCGCCCCGCCCCCGCTTGTTGATGCTGGATGAGCCGCTTGGCTCACTCGATCGCAGCCTGCGCGAGCGCCTGGTGCTCGACCTGCGCGCGATCCTGCATCGCAGCCAGCAGACCGCCATCTATGTCACACACGACCAGGAAGAAGCCTTTACCCTTGCCGATCGACTGATCCTGATGCGCGAGGGACGGATTGAGCAGGCTGGCCTGCCGGAGCAAATCTACTGCCAGCCCGCCAGCCTGTTCGTAGCCCGTTTCTTAGGTCAGGATAACCTGCTCGCAGGACGGATCCTATCCATCGACCCAGCCGGCGCTCAGGTCCAGACTGCCGCCGGCCAGCTCAGCCTTCCTGGGCTACCTGTCCGCTACCAGCCAGGCGCGCAGATAACCATCCTGTTACGCCCTGATGCAGTCCAGCTTGGTGAGGGTGGCCCGCATTTCTTAAACGGTGTACTGGTAGAGGCGGTTTTCCGCGGCAGCCTGACCCGCACAACCATTGCCGTGAATGGTGTCGAGTTAAGATTTGATTTTCCCAGCCGCCAGGGTTTGCCCATGCCCGGCCAGCCCGTCCAGATCAGCTTTGATCCTGTTCAGGCCCTGCAGGTATTTGACGAAATTGAGCCTTCTCAATGAGGCAGAGACAATGGACTTAACCATCATCAAGAAAAACCACCTGGGACAAGAAACCTGGCGCTATTCTGGCCGGTTGGTGGAGCGTTCTGATCATCAGATCATCCTGGAAGCCTTTTTTGACCGGGACGATATGGACCTGCATGGCATGCCGCTCCGGCGCGGCGATCGCTTTCGAGAGACCTGGTACAGTGATCGCTGGTATAACATTTTTGAGATTTATGCAGTGGAAGATGGCCGGCTGCGCGGCTGGTACTGCAATATCGGACGCCCGGCAGAATTTTCCGAACGCCAGTTATCCTATCAAGACCTGGCCCTGGATTTATTAGTATTTGCCGATGGGCGACAAATTGTCCTGGATGAAGATGAATTTGAAGCGCTGGAGATCACCCCAGAGACACGCCAGTCAGCATTGACCGCTCTGCAGGATCTCCAGCGTCACTTTCAAGCCAGGTAAGATTTAACGATCAGGGGGTGATCTGGATCCACCCGTTGAATATGCTGTTCAGCACGTTGACCAGGGTCTCATAAACAACCCCCAACACATCGCCAAGTACATTCCAAACCAGCGACAACACCACCCCAGTGAACACGCAACAGCATGCCAGGATAACCAAGACCACCACAGCAATGATCCAGCCGTTGGTATTCTTTTTCGGCGGAGGCGCCTGGTAAGCCGGGGCGATGATCTCGGGTTGCGCCGAAGGCGACGGCGAGGGCGGCGGCACCGCATTCGTGCCTGCCGAAGCCCAGGTCGCTTCCACCACTGGCCTGGCCTGCACATCGATCACCGCTTCAGCAGCTGGTGGAACAGATTCAGGCTCAACAGGCTGCCACTCATTCGCTGTCTCGGGTGAATTTTCAACTTCTTCTGACGGGATAGGTTTTTCAGGATCGTGTTCCATTTTTTCCTCCAATAAATTGCTCGGCTCGATCAGCGGCCTG
>JAYRWF010000422.1:0-8970 GCA_041918195.1 Anaerolineales bacterium | reverse complement strand
TCGGTGGCTGCTTCGGGCGCCAGTGTAAAGCCACTTCGCCGGGCATCTTTCAAGGCGTCCATCAAATCAACCGAGAAGGATTCGATTCGCAGCGAGGGCAGTGCTACGGAAAGATGCCGGCCGGCAAATTGCTGGCTGACCGCCTCGACTAGCTCCAGGATTTGTGTATAGTCTGACGATGAAAGGGAAAGTAACCCGACTTCCTCGTATCCGGTGTTGTCCAGCGCTGCCTCGATCGCCTGGACGACCTCTTCCACAGGTCGCTCGCGCACCGGGCGATTAATCATCCCCGCATGGCAGAAGCGGCAGCCCCGCGTGCAGCCTCGCATAATCTCCACCGGCACGCGCTGGTGGACGGTCTCAATGTAAGGCACAATTAACCGGGTGGGAGGCGGCGGCAGCTTGGCGACAATCCGCTTCACAACCGGCAGGCTGGCTTCAGGATACAGCCTGTCCACACCCAGGCAGGTTCCATCGGCGGCGTATTGCGCCGCGTACAGTTGCGGCACATACACCCCCCACAGTTTGCTCAGCCGGCGCAACAGGCCGCGGCGCGGTTCGCCGGAAGCCTTCCAGTCCTGGTGAGCGGCGATGATTTCTTGGATCACATCCTCGCCTTCGCCGATTACAAATGCATCCATGAAGGCATGCATCGGTTCGGGGTTGTAGCAGGCATGACCGCCGGCAATGATCAGCGGGTGGGTCTCATCACGATCTGAGCTAAAGAGTGGAATCCCAGCCAGGTCCAGTGCATTCAGTGTATTGGTGTAGAGCGTCTCGTAGGGCAGCGAGAAACCCAGGATATCAAAATCGACCAGGGCATGTTTGCTTTCCAGCGAGTAGAGCGGGATGCCTGCCTGGCGCATTGCTGCTTCCATGTCTGTCCATGGGCTGTAGGCGCGTTCCGCCCACGCATCTGGGCGTTGATTGATCAGATCATATAATATCGCCATGCCCAGGTTGGACATGCCAATCTCATACAGATCTGGAAATACCAGGGCGACATGGGTCTGGATTTGATCCCATGTTTTTACGACCTGGTTCAACTCTCCACCGGTATAGCGGCCTGGTTTTTGGACCCCTGGCAGGATTCGCTCCAGCAGCAGGCTAATTCTTTCGGGTGCAATCACCATTCTTATTCAAAAAACCAGCGATCAGCCTCACGGCTCCACTCAACCAGTTCTTCTGGATTAAACCACAGGGCAACTTCCAGTTCGCCATTTTCCTTTGAATCAGAAGCGTGGGTCAGGTTGCGCCCAACCATTAAAGCAAAATCATGCCGTAAAGAGCCTGGGGCGGCTTCTGTGGGGCGGGTAGAGCCCATCGTCTGGCGTACCGCAGCCACTGCATTCGGGCCTTCCCAGACCATTGCAAGCACCGGGGCGGAAGTTATGTAGCTGATCAAGCCTTCATAAAATGGTTTTCCTTTGTGGATGGCGTAGTGCTTTTCGGCCAACTCCTGGCTGACCCACATGAATTTTGCTGCCACCATGCGTAGGCCACGCCGCTCTAACCGGGCTACCACTTCGCCCATCAGGCCACGTTGCACGCCATCTGGCTTTACCATTACGAAAGTCTTCTCCATGTATTCCTCCATGATTCTTGGGTTATCATGCCGGATTCCGGCATGCGATTAATTTGAGATCAGGTCACTCAAAGCTGACTGCGTGATCCGGTACCTGGCTCGCGTCTAAACTTGCTGGGGTGACATACGACCAGTAAGGATCGAGTTCTTGTAATCGTTGCCGGTAAGGCAGCGCATTAGCTGGTTCTGGTCCGTTCATGGCGCCCCTAAAAGCGATCCGGTTGGCTTCCAGGCTATAGGGCAGCTTTTCCAGCGCCTTCCGGCTGGCCTCAATAGCTTCTTCGGTCTGCCCGGCCTGCTCATAGGCTTGGGCAATCAAGACCAGGATATCATAGCGAGCCGGGTTCTCTTGCCAGGCGGCGCTCAACTCAGCCAGCGCCTGCGGAAAGAGCTTTCCTTGCATGTAGAGTCGAGCAAGCG
This sequence comes from Anaerolineales bacterium, assembly GCA_041918195.1. GTDB lineage: Bacteria > Chloroflexota > Anaerolineae > Anaerolineales > UBA4823 > CAZAGA01. The sequence goes on along the minus strand of JAYRWF010000422.1, from coordinate 6,965 downwards.
CCACCCGGCTTAGCTCGACAGGCCTGGCAGCAGCGGGCGGCTGTTTCATTGCAAGGCGAGTGGTTTCAGCCTGCAGTACCTGGCTTCCTGGCTTGGCTTCCAGGGCGCGCTCGGAATGCCAGATTGCTGCATCGAGCTGGTTCTGCGACTCGCGGATCAAGCTCAAGCCCAGGTGGGCCTCGAAGTCATCGGGCAGCGAGGATAACAGGCGCAGGAAGATATCTGCGGCTTCATCGTATTGGCTATTTTCCAGGTAAGCCTGGCCAAGCAGTCGGTAAGCAGACAGGTTCTTGGAAAATGAACGCAAAATCACCTGGCAGCGGTTGATGGCTTCCTGGTATTCTCGGCCTTCGATCAGGCTTTCAATTTCCCTTAAGGCATTGCGCAGAATTTTTCGTGTCAATGGTTGATTCCAATCCGGTACTAAGTATGCCTGATAACCGGAAAAGATGCAAGGCGAATCCGGAAAGTCTTTGCTCTCGGCTGTCCGGCTTTGCTGAATCTTTCCAAAGATTAGCATTCAGTGAGAAATTGCCAGGCTACTTGACTTTGCCTTTTATTTAATGTAAAACCTTACTCGGGTGTTGTGATTCTTTGGCTGAACCGGGTGAAAAAACTTTACCGCAAGAGCACTGCCGCCGAACGACGGTCGCTGTGCTTTTTATTTCGGATGGGGTCACTTTGAGATCTTAGCAGGGAAGATTACTCTGCGATTATTAATTTATTATTAATATTTAACCCGCCTATTGATTTTCTACTTGAAAAAGAGTATTCTCTTTTTAACCTGGAGACTTTATGATTGATGAAGAACTGTTGCATGATATCGAGGAACCGGACGAACATCCTGCGATTGCTCGCCTGATCGAACTTGGGCGCCAGAAAACGTATGTAACGATTGACGATATCCTCGGTTTCTTTCCAGAAGCGGAACAAGATGTTGATCAGCTTGAAGAAGCGTTCGCTGCCTTGCTTAGCGCTGGGATTCCTTACATGGATGAAAGCACCGAATCAGGGCCCAGCGAAGAAGAGTTGGTTGAGGAAACCGAAGAAGTCCAGCGCGTGATTGTGGTCGATGATAATTACCTGGCCAATATTGATACCGATGACACAATTGGCCTGTACTTGAAGGAAGTCGGTCGAGTGCCGCTTCTGACAGCAGTTGAAGAAGTTGACCTGGCGCAACGGATTGAGCGAGGCCGGCTGGCGCGCGAAGAGTTGGCGCGCGGCAATGTCAGCCCGCGCCGCCGGGCAGAACTCCAGCGCCTGATTGAGGACGGTTGGGCTGCTCGTGAACACCTGATCACCGCCAATTCCCGCCTGGTGATCAGTGTGGCGAAAAAGTACATGGGTCGGGGAGTTCCGTTCCTGGATTTAATCCAGGAGGGCAATATTGGCTTGATCCGCGCCGCAAAGAAGTTTGATTATCGCCGTGGTCATAAATTTAGCACCTATGCCACCTGGTGGATTCGCCAGGCGGTAACCCGCGCGATCGCCGACCAGGGTCGTACCATCCGGGTTCCCGTTCACATGGGCGACCAAATTAATAAACTCCTGCGTGTCCAGCACCAGCTTACTCAGCGCCTGGGGCGCGATCCATCGGTCGAAGAGCTGGCTGATGCGCTTGAGGTTACGCCTCAAAAAGTTGAAAATATGATCCAGGTGGCTCGCCGGCCGCTCTCGCTTGAGACGCCGACCGATGACGAAGAAGATTCGGTTCTTGGCGATTTCATCCAGGATGAAGAAGTCCCGGCTCCGGATGAGACCGCCACCTATAACTTGCTACGTGAGCATCTGGATGGCGTGCTGAATTCACTTCCGCCGCGCGAGGTGCGCATTCTCCAGCTCCGCTATGGCTTGTTGGATGGCCAGGCTTACACCCTGGAAGAAGTCGGCCGCAAGATGGGCGTAACTCGTGAGCGCGTTCGCCAAATTGAAGCCCAGGCCCTCAGCCGGCTGCGCCACCCTGCCATTCGCCGAAAATTGCGCGAATACCTGGGTTAATTCCCTTGAGCCAACGCCGTTCTGTCTGGCTAACTGGCCTGGCAGTGGTTGCCTTTCTGGTTTTCCTGGCTGGCCTGGTTTGGGCGAACCTGTTTTACATCAGCCTCAATCCCAGCCAGAGCAGCTTCTTGCCGCGCTGGCTGGGAACGCGTTTATTCCTGACCCGCGAGCTCAGTCCGTACAGCTCCCAGACCACATCCGAAATTGAGAAGGCCTGGACCGCTGGTGGGGAAGCCCCGGCGGAAGGTGAAGCATATTTCCTGTCGCCGTTTTACAGCTTCATTATTTATTTCCCGTTTGCGCTAACCGACAACCAGGTCGCCGCCCGCGTCGCCTGGATGACCATCCTGGAGCTGGCTGTGCTTGCCTTGTTGGCCCTCAGCTTGAACCTGAGTCGTTGGCGGATTCCTGCTTGGGCTCTGTTATTGCTGTTCTTGTTTTCAATAAGCTGGTATTACGGGCTACGCCCGGTCCTGGATGGCGACCTCTCAGTCCTGGTCGGCTTATTCGCCCTGGCCTCCCTGGCGGCGATCCGGGTAGAGCAAGACGCTCTGGCGGGTTTCTTGTTAGCGCTGGCAATGATCCAACCAACACCCCTGCTGTTGTTCCTGGTATTCGTTTTGATTTGGGCGGGCGTATCTCAGCGCTGGATGATCGTATGGAGCTTCCTGGGCTGCCTGGCGCTGGTTGTTGCCGCGACCAGCCTGATCATTCCGGATTGGGTTGCGCAGAATATCCGCCAGGTGGTTCAATATTCCCGCCTGTCTCTGATCGATGATCCCGGGTCTTTGGTGGCTAGCTGGCTGCCCGGCATTGGCCAACCGCTGGGTCGCTTGTTAACCATCCTGACCGGGATAACGCTGGTGATTGAGTGGAGCCTGGCGCTTCGCCAGGATTTCCGCTGGTTTTATTGGACAGCCTGCTTGACCCTGGCAGTTACTCCACTGAGCGGTCTGCCGACTTCCTTGGATCGTTTCATTTTGCTCTTCCCCGGTCTGGTGTTGGTCCTGGCAACCTGGGAAGAACGTTGGGGAGTGGTTGGAAAAGTGCTGATTGTCATGAGTCTGCTGGCGCTTTCGGCAGGCGCCTGGGCTTTAGCTGTGGGACCCGACCAGGCCAGTATGCCGCCCGATGTCAACCCCTGGCTGTTTTTCCTGCTGCCAGTTTTACTGGTGGCTGGACTTTACTGGGCACGCTGGTGGGCGATCCGCCCGCCGCGCTTGCTCCTGGAAGAGATATCCCAAAATTTACGTTAAATACTCATCAGGATCCTGGCTGCTTTATTGCTTTTTTAGAACTGCTTTTGTATAATGAATTTGCATTAAGAAGGTTAACTTCTCTGGGAAGGATCAAACGAATATGCCGCCAGATCCGGATGATAAAGGTCAAGGGATCGTTGAGTACATCCTTTTTTTCATTCTAGTAGTTCTTGTTTTGTGGATAATTTGGAAATTACTTGGACCCGCGATTGATACCTGGATTCGCGAGTTCCTGAGTGGTATCTAATGAATATGCCGGGATTTGAGCGGTCCACTGATCGCTTGCCGCCGGCTTACCGTTTCTATCAGGTTGCCCTGGCTGGCCTGGATCTGGTTTATCCACCGTATTGTGGTGGGTGCAAAAAACCAGGTGCTCGCTGGTGCCTTGCCTGCCAGCAGGCTGCTCGATTGGTACTCCCACCGTTTTGTGAAAAATGCGGTCAAAGCGTGGCCAACGACCGGTTGTGCCCGGCTTGCCGGGCCAGCCTGCCAGCCTACTGTGCGGTACGCTCCTGGGCTTTCTTCGAAGGTTCCCTGCGCCAGGCGCTACATCGCTTGAAGTATTCCGGTGAAATCACCCTTGGAGAAGCCCTGGCTCAACCGTTGGTAAGTTTGTTGGGTAGCCTGGATTGGACCGTAGACCTGGTTGTTCCAGTACCACTGGGTGTTGCCCGCCGGGCTGAGCGCGGCTATAATCAAGCTTCCTTACTGGCCTGGCCGTTGGCGCTGCGCTCGGGGATTTCTTACCAATCCCGGGCTGTACGCAAGGTTCGGGAAACCCGCACTCAGGTCGGCTTGAGCGTGCTTCAGCGCTTTGAAAATGTCGCCGGCGCTTTCCATGCCCGTCCTGAACTGGTGCGTGGAAAAACTGTCTTGGTGGTTGATGATGTCACCACGACGGGTGCGACATTACAATCGATAGCTCAGGCTTTGCTGGCGGCCGGTTGCATCCAGGTGTATGGCCTGACCCTGGCACGGGCGGTTCACTCGCCCATATCTCAAGATGTTGTGGATGATCGCGCCTCACTCCATTCGGATGGCGCCTGGTCATCTGACCCATATCCTTTGAATCGAGGAGGTATATCATGACAGTCGAGGTCGAAATTTCAGGACGTAATTTGGACATCACCGATCGGATCAATGATTACGTTACCAAGAAGGTCTCGAAAATTGATCGCTTTTTACCAGGAATAGAGGAAGCCCGGGTGGACCTGGCTTATATCAAGTCGGCCCGTAGCGCTTCTGACCGACAAGTGGCCCAGATCACGGTGCGCGGCAAAGGCTTCATTCTTCGCTCAGAAGAGCGCGCCGAAGATATCTTTGCTGCCATTGATACGGCGCTGGACAAAATGCAACGCCGGATTGAACGTTTCAAAGGCAAGCACCAGCGCGGCCGGGGTGATGGCCGCAGCGCTGCTGAAGTTGGACCAGCGGCGGATATTGAGCCAGTAATCGACGAAGAAACTGGCGAACTTATGCCAGTCATTGTCCGCCGCAAGCAGTTTGTCCTCAGCCCGATGAATGAGCTTGAAGCACTGGAACAGATGAGCCTGCTCGGGCATGACAATTTTTTTGTCTTTTTCAATGCCAATAAGAATGCCATCAACGTGCTTTACCGCCGGCGCGATGGTACCTATGGCTTGCTGGAACCAACCCTGGGCTAAATGGACCCCGAAGAAAACCCGCTCAACCGTTTTCTTGACGTTGAGGAAAACGATCGCATCGATCGCTTGAGTGCAGCTCAGGCGGTAGAGGATCTGTTGCGCGCCCTGGGAGAGGATCCCTCCCGGGCCGGCTTGTTGCGCACGCCTGAACGCGTCGCCCGCATGTATGGCGAGCTCCTGGCGGGCTATACCGTCGATCCTGTCGCCCTGGTGAACGACGCCCTTTTTGAAGAGAATTATGATGCGATGATCGTGGTGCGCGATATCGAATTCTTTAGTTTGTGCGAGCACCACCTGTTACCTTTCATGGGACGCGCACATGTTGCCTATCTACCAAAAGGGAGGGTGATCGGTTTATCAAAAATCCCCCGGATAGTTGATATGTTTGCTCGCCGCCTGCAGGTCCAGGAACGCATGACTCGCCAGATTGCCGAGTTCGTGGATCAGACCCTCCAGCCCCGCGGCGTTGCAGTGGTGGTGGAAGGCTTGCATCTGTGTGCGACGATGCGTGGAGTCAAGAAACGCGATGCCCGGATGACGACTTCGGCAATGCTGGGCGCCTTCCGGAACAGCCTGGCTACCCGCCAGGAGTTCCTGGCCAATATTGCCCGCGGCAGCGAGCCAATTCTGTAATCGCGAGAAACTAAACCAAAAATTGCGGGATCAACCCGCAATTTTTGGTTTAAAGGTCCGCCTGGCTGCGCTCGATTTCAACTCCCACTGAACGAGCGAAACGCACTGCACCAGGTTTTTCTACCCGCACCCGCACCTTTAACACGCCAGGTTCTTCCAGGCAAAGGCGGGCCAGGTCCTCCGCCAGCGCTTCCACCGTCCACCGCGCCGCGCTCTCGGAATGGGCCTGGACTTTCTTGGCAATGATGCGGTAATTAATACTAAAATCCAGGTTGTCGCTCTGGCCGGCTTTTTTCAGGTCTGTATAGAGCTCCAGGTTGATCAGGATCTCTTGTGGTTGCTCGCGTTCCCAATCATTGACTCCGATAATTCCGCGGGCGGTCAAGTCTTGAATGATCACTTTATCCATGGCATCTTCCTTCCTGCGGCGCTCAGCGCGCTCAAACCAGGTGTCGTCCCCCGTCGAGATGAATAATCTCTCCGGTGATATAAGCTGGCCCATCGAGCAGAAACAGCAAGGTCTGTTCGACTTCTTCCAGCTCTGCCCAGCGGCGCAACGGGTAATCGTCCAAGAGATCGGGCTTGATCGCGCCATCGCTCGGCGGTAGGATAGCGCCCAGGGCAATCGCATTAACCAGGATGCGCGGCGCCAGCGCCTGGGCCAGGGAGCGAGTCAGGGCGGCCAACCCGGCTTTGCTAATCGTATAGGGTAAGTGATCCGCCCCCGGCCTTAAGGCTCGCCAGTCCAGGAGATTGACGATCCGTCCTTCTCCGGTAGCCGGGATTTGACGGGCCAGCGCCTGGGAGAGCAGAAATGGGGCGGTCAAATTAATCGCCAGGTGCTGATCCCAGGTTTTCCGGCTGGTCGTGTTCCAATCGAGCGACGTGAAGATCGCGGCGTTGTTTATAAGGCCAAAGAGCTGGCCAGGCTGGTTTGCTTGTTCGACCAACCTTTCGACCTGAGCAGGATCTTCCAAATCGGCCTGTACGACGATTGCCTGGCGGCCCAGGTTTTGGATTTCCTGCTGCAGGCTGCCGGCTTCAACCGGCGAGTGCCCATGATGCAGTACCAGGTCAGCGCCTGCCTGGGCGGCTGCCAGAGCTAAGCGCCGGCCAATCCGCCGCGCTGCCCCGGTAATCAGGATGGTTCTTCCTTCCAGGCTCACTTCAGCGCTTCAGCCACCCGGTGGAGCTTGACAAAGGCAGTCTCCGCAGTTTCAAGCATGGCTGGGTGCCTGCCCAGGTTGCCGGCAGCCATCATCATCCGCGGGTTGACGATTCGCACGATACTGCCTCCGTGTTCCGCCGCCTCGACCGTGACATTACAAGGCAGCATCAAGCCGACCCAGGCGTCGGTGGAAAGCGCCTTGTGGGTCAGGGGTGGGTTGCAAGCGCCCAGGATGGCGTA
>JAYRWF010000421.1:0-8856 GCA_041918195.1 Anaerolineales bacterium | reverse complement strand
GCGAGCAAGTGACCAATTTCAAGTACGTCAAGCCGGTTTCAGACGTCTGGGCGATGGGGGCGACCCTGTATAACATGCTGACCGCACGCTACCCGCGCGATTTCAAGCGTGGTGACGACCAGGTCGAGATTATCCTGCATGGCGAGATTGTCTCATTGGGCAAGCGCCTGCCTGGCCTGCCTCGCCGTGTCGTCGAGGTGGTGGACCACGCCCTTGCAAACCGGGCTGCCGACCGCTACCAGAACGCAGGCGAGTTTTTACAGGCTCTTCGTCAGGTGCTATGAGGCTGGAAAGTATCGATGCCAATCCAGGCGGCGGGTTTAACCGATATCGGCCGGCAACGGACCAGTAACCAGGATGCTTTCCTGGTAGATTCAGGGCATCAGCTATACATTGTCTCGGATGGAATGGGCGGACAACAAGCCGGCGAGGTAGCTTCGCGGGCTGTGGTAAGTGTCCTGCCACAGATGCTTGATTCGTTGCTTGTGCGCCTGTCTGACTCGCCCCGCCGGGTGATCGAGCTGACCTTACGCGAGACAATTGCCCAATTCAGCCAGCGGTTGCGCCAGGAGGCCGCCGCTCAACCCGGTATGAAAGGAATGGGCGCTACCCTGGCGATGATTTGGCTGCGCCAGGACCTGGCGCACCTGGCTCACATGGGCGACAGCCGGATTTACCGCCTGCGCCATGACCGGCTCAGCCAGCTCACCGAGGATCACTCGGTAGTAGCTTTGTTGATCAAACATGGCGACATCCGACCGGAAGACGCTGTCAATCACCCGGCACGCGGCCAACTCTCGCGCTTCATCGGCAGCGATGGAGAAGTTTTCCCCGACTTGCAGTCGGTTCAGCTTCATCCAGGGGAACGCCTGCTCCTTTGTTCAGATGGCCTGTGGGGGATGCTGCCCGATGCAGAAATCGCCCGCCTGCTTCTGCAGCATCCTGAGCCTCAGGATGCCTGCCAGGCTTTGATCCAGGCAGCTAACCAGGCGGGTGGAAAGGATAATATCACGGTCTTGGTGATCAACTTTGAGCCAAAATAAGCCCGGTGGTAGAATAAAGCCATGGAAATAGACTCTACCTGGAATAGTTTGATTATCCGAGCCGCGCTGATTCTGGTTGGGCTAATCATCGCTGGCCTGGTAATCTGGTACCGCCGTCGCAAGCATAGCCCGCTGGCCCGCCTGGTGGTTGAAGATAGCGCGATTCCCGGCTTGGTTGGGACTCAATATTTCATCAAGGATTATCCAGTCACGATTGGCCTGGCGCACGAGAATGATATCCACCTGGCGCGCGCGGATGAGACTGTGTCGCGGTTTCATGCCCGCCTGGAGTGTATCGATGGCCGCCTCTGTCTGAAGGAAGTCCTGATCCGTGATGCCGAAGGCGTCATCCGCGGCCCGCGCAATGGCACCTGGGTGGATGGTCAGCCGGTCAGCGCCGAAGGAGATCCGGTTGAAATCCATCCCGGATCAACCATTCGCCTGGGTGGGCGTTTTTTGCTTCGTTTTGAAGAAATCCTGCTGCCTCCCAGTCGTTTAAAAGCAACCGCTGGCGATATCCAGGTGCCTCCAGATGCACTGCCCCCGAAAAAGAATTCGTGAACGGCCAGCATCCAGCATCCCCTTCCAATGAGCGCCTCGAGCAGGCCTGGCAGCCGATCTTTGCACTGGCATTGGTGGAGTTGCTGGAGGGGTTGCTATCTGATGCGCTAAGCTTGCGTACCTTGCTGCCTAGCAATACCCTGGCCGAGATGATCAGCCTGGCTCTAACCGGGCTATTCTTCTATTCTTCTCTGTTCGCCTGGCTGTTTTTCTCTCACCGCCTGGCCCAGCGCTTGACTTTCATTTTTGCTGGCTGGGTCACTGCTGGCTTGATTTACAGTGTCATTACCCTGGTAGGCACCATGCCCGCCCGCGTCAATGCTGGCACGGCATTCACCATACTCACCGATGCTGTCCTGGTTTGGTCTGTCAATATCCTGATCTTTGCAGCCTGGTATTGGCTGGTGGATAGCGGAGGCCCCCTCGCCCGCCAGCGAGCTGACAGCTTGCCGTTGGATTTTGTCTTTCCCCAGCAGGCCAATCCATTGCCCGCCTGGAAGGGCTGGCACCCAGGGTTTTTCGACTATATCTTCCTGGCTTTTAACACCAGCACCGCATTCAGTCCGACCGATACCTACATCCTTTCCTGGCGGGCCAAGGCGCTCTCCATGCTCCAGGCAGCGATCTCATTGGTCACCCTGGCAACCCTGGCGGCTTTCGCCGTAAACTTGATGGCAGCCGGAAGATAGCCAGATGTGGATCGCTCATCGCCAGATACGCCAGCCTAAAATGATGATTGGTAAATTTTTTTGGAGTATAATCGTAAAATATCCATGAAACGGGAGGAGGTTGATCAAAGATTCCCATACAAATATAAGCGATACCCACTTTTAGGAACCACAACCAACAACCATTACACAAACATGAGGAGAGATATGAAGACCAATAAGATTCTAATGACCTTGTTCGCCCTTCTGATCATTGCGAGCATGGTCCTGGCGGGTTGCGCGAAGACCGAAGAAGCCGGCCCCGCCGAAGAAGGCGCTGCCACCGGTGTCCAGGTCGGCATTGTCCTGCCTACCAAAGACGAACCGCGCTGGATTCAGGATGAGGCCCGCTTCAACGAAGCCCTGAAGACCGCTGGTTACTCTGTCGAGATCCTGTTCAGCCAGGGTAGCTCTGCCACAGAGAAGGCAAACGTGGAAGCCTTGATCTCCAAGGGCATCAAAGTCCTGGTGATCTGCCCGCAGGATGGCACCGCTGCCGCCGCCGCTGCAGATGCAGCCCGTGCCGCTGGCGTCAAGGTTATTTCCTATGACCGCCTGATCCTGGACACCGAAGCCGTTGACTACTATGTCACCTTCGACAGCCTGGCCGTTGGCGCTGCCCAGGGCCAATACCTGATCGACAAGGCCTCTGGCACTGGCAATCCCCTGTTCCTGTATGCTGGCGCCGCCTCCGACAACAATGCCTTCTTGTTCTTCGAAGGCGCCTGGAGCGTTCTGCAACCCAAGATCGCCGATGGCACTTTCGTGATTAAGAACTCCTCCGAAGCAGTTGCACTGCAGGACAAGGCTACCTTGACTCGCGATGAAATGGCCAAGATCATCGGCCAGGTCACCACGAACTGGGACTTCAACACTGCCAAGAACCTGGCTGAAGCCAACCTGACCGCTGCAGCAGCCGCGGATAAGGGCAACGTCTTCATCCTAGCCCCGAACGATGGCACCGCGCGCGCGATCGCCGATGCTTTCGGCGCTGACGGCGATGTCACCAGCTACGTTGTAACCGGACAGGACGCTGAAAAGGCCTCTGTCCAGTACATCATCGATGGCAAACAGTCGATGACCGTCCTGAAGGACGTCCGTACCCTGGTCGCCGACGCAATTAGCGCCGCGGTGGCTTACCTGAAGGGTGAGACGCCTCCCCAGACCAACACCTACAATAATGGCAAGATTGACGTCCCCGCCAAGCCCTCCGTAGTCATCTCGGTGGACAAGGACAACGTCAAGGCCGCCATTATCGACTCCGGCTACTGGCCGGCCTCCGATTTCACCGGCCTGCCGTAAGCCGTTTCTGATAGAAGACCAGAATAGTGATGGGGTTACCCCCATCACTATTCTTAATTCGGATTGGGTTGTTTGTAAAACGGAGGTGTTATGGACACTCCCTTACTTGAAATGAGGAATATCACCAAAGAATTTCCAGGTGTGAAAGCGCTCAGTAATGTCAGCTTTCGCGTCCAGGCTGGCGAAATTCACTGCCTGGTTGGTGAAAACGGCGCCGGAAAATCGACTTTGATGAAAGTGCTCAGTGGTGTATACCCCCATGGCACCTATTCGGGAGAGATCCTGATTAATGGCCAGGAAATGCAATTCCGCGGGATTCGGGATAGTGAAAAAGCTGGCATCGCAATTATTTACCAGGAATTAGCGCTCTTCCCTGAATTGACTGTCTATGAGAATATTTTTGTCGGGCATGAGAATCGCCGTGGCTCGGTGGTGGATTGGAACGAAACCATCAAGCGAGCGACCGAGATGCTGGCGAAAGTCAAGCTGAACGTCAATCCTGGCGATAAAATCAAAAACCTTGGTGTCGGCAAGCAGCAATTGGTTGAAATTGCTAAAGCCTTAAGCAAAGATGTCAAGCTGCTGATCCTGGATGAGCCGACGGCTGCTTTGAATGAAGACGACAGCGCCAACCTGCTGGATCTGCTGCGCGGTCTCAAAGAACAAGGCGTTACCTGCATCATGATTTCTCATAAGCTTAAAGAGGTAATTTCAATCGCCGATACCGTAACAGTCCTGCGTGATGGCCAGACGATCTGTACCCTGGATGCCCATAAAGGCGAAGTGAATGAATATGTGCTGATCAAGAACATGGTCGGCCGTGAGATTAATAATATCTACCCCGAGCGGCAGCGCAATCCGTTCAAGGCAGCCACGGCCGCGGTGGAAGCGGCTAAAGCTGCTGGTGTAAAGGTGATTTCGTACGACCGGTTGATCACCAACACCAAAGCCCTGGATTATTATGTGACCTTTGACAGCCTCGCCGTGGGCATTCTTCAGGCAGAATACCTGGTAGAACATGCCCAAGGGAGAGGCAACCCGCTATTTCTGTATGCTGGGGCGACCACCGATCCCAACAGCCTGCTCTTCTTCCAGGGCGCCTGGCAGGTTTTGCAGCCGAAAATTGCCGATGGAACCTTCGTAATAAAAAATTCAAGCCAGGCAATTGCTCTCCAGGCGGTCGCGGATCTAAAGCGCGATCAGCTCTTTAAAATTATTGGCCAGGTTTCCACCAATTGGGATCCAGCGATTGCCCGGAGTATGGCTGAATTCAACCTGGCGACGGCTTCGCCAGCCGATAAGGGCGATGTCTTTATCCTCGCGCCCAATGACGGAACGGCTCGTGCGATCAGCGATATCTTTGCTGCCGATCCGGATGTAAAGAGTTATGTGATTTCGGGTATGGATGCCGAAAAGGCTTCCGCCGAGTATATCCTGGATGGCAAGCAATCGATGACGGTCTTCAAGGATGTTCGTGTCCTGGTGCAGACAGCCATCGATGCCTCCCTGGCTTTGCTCAAAGGCCAGACCCCTCCAGCAAGCATGACCTATAACAATGGGGCGGTGGAAGTTCCCGCGCTGCAGTCCCCGGTGAGCCGGATCGACCGATCCAATGTCAAGTCTGTTTTGCTTGATAGTGGTTACTACAAGTCGTTAGAAAACAACGTCATTTTCCAGGCAGCGGCGACCACCGGTAGTGTCTTGGTGGGCGTTGTCTTGCCGACCCAGGATGAACCACGCTGGATCCAGGATAGCACCCATTTCCAGGAAGCCTTTAAGGCAGCCGGCTATGGTGTGGAGATCCTTTTCAGCCAGGGTGATTCGGCCAAGGAAAAAGCTAATGTTGAAGCGCTGGTGAAAAAGGGCATCAAAGTATTGATCATTTGCCCACAGGGCGGTGGAGAGAAAGTGTTGGAGGTTAGGAACTGGTCTGCTTACAGCCCCGAGCTTGGCCGAGAAATTCTCAAACAGGTCAACTTCAATGTCAGGAAGGGCGAAATTGTCGGCTTTGCCGGCTTGATGGGCTCGGGCCGAACTGAACTCGCGCTGAGCTTGTTCGGTAACCCTGACAGCTACCGTTTGAGCGGCGAGCTATTCGTCAATGGCAAGCCTTGCCATTTCACCCATCCAAAGGAAGCAATTGATGAAGGTATTGCCTATGTCACCGAAGACCGCAAAGGCGATGGGTTGATCCTGATCCAGGATGTCAAGCAGAACATCACCCTGGCTAACCTGTACGAAGTTGCAAACCGCGGCGTGGTGGATAGCAACGCAGAGATCAAGCATGCCACGGAATACAAGACTTCGATGAACATCAAGACACCCAGTATTGAGCAAATAGTGGGTAACTTGAGCGGCGGTAACCAGCAGAAAGTCTCGTTGGCGAAGTGGCTGTTTGTCCGGCCGAATATCCTGATCCTGGATGAACCGACCCGCGGCATCGATGTTGGCGCGAAATATGAAATCTACACCATTATGAACCGCTTGATCGACCAGGGGATGAGTATCATCATGATTTCATCCGAGCTGCCTGAAGTCTTGGGTATGAGCGATCGGGTTTACATTGTCTCTGCCGGCCGGATCACCGGTGAACTGCCGATTGAAGAAGCCACACAAGAGAAGATCATGCACCTGGCAACCAACTAAGGAGGCATTCCATGTCTTTCATTGATGATTTGAAGAAGATTCTAAAGCAAAATATCCGTGAATATGGCATGTACATTGCCTTATTCGCGATTATGGTGATTTTCTCGTTCACCACCGATGGCCTGTTTGTTTCCTCCCGCAACCTGAGCAACCTGCTGAACCAGGTCGGGTACATCGCTGTCCTGGCAGTTGGTATGACCCTGGTGATCGTCATCCGCCATATTGACCTGTCAGTCGGCTTCCTGGCCGGTTTCCTTGGAGCGATTGCCGCGATTGCCTTGAAAACCTGGGGCCTGCCGGTTTACCTGGTTATCCCACTGGTACTGTTCTTGGGCACGATTGCAGGGATGATCACTGCCCTGCCCGTGGCCAGGTTAGGCGTTCCGGCTTTTGTAGCTTCCTTGGCGGGGTGGCTTATCTACCGTGGAGCGCTGGGCGTAGTCACAGCCGGCACTGGCACAATCATTATCGACGATAAAGTGTATAACGCCATCGGCAATGGCTTTATCCCCGATATCCCTGGCTTGAGCAATTTTCTGCCTGACCTGCACAAGCTGACAGTCCTGCTTGGTTTTCTGGCAGTGATTATGTTCGTTCGCAGCGCGATCAGCGGCCGGAATAAGAAGCAGGCTTACAATTTCGAAGTCCTGCCGATGAACATGTTCATCTTGCAGCTCATCTTCATCTCGTTGATTATCATTGGGGTCACCTGGGTCTTAGCCGGCTATAATGGCCTGTCGTGGACCTTTGTGATCGTCATCCTGGTGGTGGGCATCTATCATTTCATCACCACGCAGACGGTGCTCGGTCGCCACATCTACGCCATTGGCGGCAATCCCGAGGCTGCCCAACTCAGCGGTATCAATGTCTCGCGGTTGACCTTCATCGTGTTTGGCTCAATGGGCTTGCTCTCTGCGCTTTCCGGGATCTTATTCTCCTCCCGCTTGCAATCAGCCACAACGACGGCTGGCCAATTGTTTGAGTTGGATGCCATTGCCGCGGCCTATGTCGGTGGCGTTTCGGCCGCCGGTGGAGTTGGCAGCATCCTCGGATCGTTGATCGGCGCGTTGGTAATGATCTCGCTAACCAGCGGTATGAACCTGATGGGTGTTGACGCCAACCTGCAGTACATCGTACGTGGCGCAATCCTGGTGGCAGCAGTTATCTTCGACGTTTCCACACGCAAGGCCGGCAAGTAATCGTATTGGTAGCCTTGAACTACCGCCGGGCATGGCTGGTCTCTTGCCTGGCGGTTTCGTTTAGGGAATGAAAAATCGTTATCTCACAGGAGTAGAAAGTACGAATGGTTACCCAGCTACACCCCCATGATCTCATTCAGCCGCCCGATCTGCGTATCCTGCCGCTGAAATTTCTGGTTGAGCACGAATACAATGATGTCCAGCGTACGGCTCCACTGGCTCACCGCCTGGAGGCAGAAGGCGTGCTCAAGAATCCGCCGATTGTCGCCCCGATTGGTGATGGCGACCCGCGTTATGTGGTGCTAGATGGCGCGAACCGTACGACTGCCCTGACCAGCTTGAATTACCCGCACATCCTCGCGCAGGTGGTTCGTTACGAAGAGCCAGTGGTTACTTTGACCACCTGGCACCACCTGATCACTGGCATCGACCCGGGTGAGTTCATCCGTGATCTGGGCGCGGTGGAGGGTATCGACTTGTTCACCCTCGACGCCTTGCACGCCCGTGCAGCCCTGGCCCGCCGTGAATGCCTGATGTATATACTGTGCGCTGATCGCAAGGTCTATGTCGCCCGTCCGAAATTACCAGGCTTGTTCGTCCATGAGCAAAACCAGCTCTTAAACGCCCTGGTCAATACTTATAAGGATCGTGGTAAACTTCACCGGGCGATGACCGACAGCCTGGACGAAGCGCTCAGCCTGTATGCCGACCTGGCTGGTGTGATCGTTTTTCCAAAATATGACGCCTGCGAAGTCCTGGCGCTGGCGCGTGATGGCGAGTTACTCCCGGCCGGGCTGACCCGCCACCTGATCCAGGGGAGGATTTTGCGAGTCAATTATCCGCTCAGCGAGCTGAAGGCGGCTGATTCGCTCGAGACGAAGAATTCCCGCCTGCAGGAATGGTTGCGGCGCAAAATGGCTTCGAAAGAAGTCCGTTTTTATGGGGAAATGACCTATCTGTTTGACGAATAACTGTTGGAGGATTGAAGCGTGTATAGCAAACAAATTGACTTGAATTACCGGCGAGTGCATAACTTTAACGCCGGCCCTGGAACGCTGCCGCTGTCTGTTTTGGAGCAGGCCCAGCTTGAGCTGCTTGATTTTCGCGGTAGCGGGATGTCTGTAATGGAAATGAGCCATCGCTCGGCTGAGTTCGAAGGCATCCTGGCTCAGACTGAAACTGACCTGCGAGCCTTGATTGGCTTGCCCGCCTCTTATAAGGTGCTCTTTCTGCAGGGTGGCGCTAGCTTGCAGTTTGCCATGCTGCCGATGAACCTGCGACCGGCTTTTGCTTCGGCCGATTACCTGGTCAGCGGGGTGTGGGGGCAAACCGCCGTGCGCGAAGCCAAGAAACTTGGTCCGACCCGCGTGTCAGCCAGCACCGAAAGCACGAATTTCG
>JAYRWF010000420.1:0-4446 GCA_041918195.1 Anaerolineales bacterium | reverse complement strand
CCAGCAGGTCCGCCAGCGTTTCTCCGATGTGGACGTCCTGTTTGCTTGCGGCGATCTGGGCTATTATTACATCGAGTATATTCTCAATGCGCTGGACGTCCCATGTTTTTTTGTGCGCGGCAATCATGATAAGGTAGTCGAATATAGCCTGGAAGCGCAGCGCACCCTGCCGCATGGCGCGGTAGATTTACACCTGCAGAGCCTGGAATTCAATGGCTTCCTGTTAGCCGGCATCGAAGGCAGCCTGCGTTACCGCCCGGGTTCATTCCAATACACCCAGCGCCAGATGTGGTCGCATGTCTTTCGGCTTGTCCCGCGCTTATTCACGAACCGAATCCGCCACGGTCGTTACCTGGACGTCTTTCTCTCGCATGCCCCTGCCTCGGGGATCCATGACCGGCCGGATTTACCCCACCAGGGGATTAACGCATTTCGCTGGCTGCTGCAAGTTTTTCAACCCGCTTATCATTTCCATGGTCACATCCACCGTTACCGGCCAGATGACCGCATGGAAACCAGTTTTAAACAAACCCGGGTCATTAATGGCTTTAGCTACCGTGAAATCCTGCTCGATTTTGACCATTTACCCGCTACTGCCCGGCCCGTTTCCGGAGGTGCATGAATATGCTTGACCAGGTTTCTCAACAAAATTTTCAACGCGCAATGACCCGCGCTTCCTGGAGACGCATCTTGACCTGGTTGACTGGTGCAGACAACCAATTGCTCCCTTATGATGAATTTCGCGCTCGTCTGCCGGTGCGCGGCCAGCATTATATTGGTATGCGCCAGGTACCGATCGAGAAAATTGTTGGTTCGATGGGGCGCTATAACGATTTCGACCGCGCGTTTCTGCCGATCCAGAAGCGGACCAAGGCACGCTGGATCAGCATCGACAAGGCGCACCTGGCAGATGTTCATCTTCCGCCGGTCGAGTTGATTAAAATTGGTGATATTTACTTTGTAAAGGATGGCAACCATCGTGTCTCGGTAGCGCGCGAGCGGGGCCAAATTGAGATCGATGCTTATATCACCGAAATAGACATCCCGATCAAGCTTAGCCCAGATGTAAAGATCGATGACCTGGAGCGACGTAAAAAGCAAATCGATTTTCTTCTTGAGACGAATCTGAATAACCTGCGACCCGATTCCGATGTCACCCTTAGCGACCCTGAATTATACAGGTACTTGCTGGAGCACATCAACACGCATCGTTGGTATCTCGGCCTGGAGCATGATCACCCGATCGATTTTGAGCGCGCTGTAGCTTCCTGGTATGACAATGTTTACCTCCTGCTGGTTGAGGAAATCCGCCGCCAGGAGCTGCCGCGGGCCTTTCCGGGATCCACGGAGGCAGATCTATACCTGTGGGTGGTGGAATATGAAAAATATCTCCGCCTGGCCTATTCCAGTGAGCAAGATGATGAACAGACCCCGCCATGGATTGCCGCCCAGCAGCTTGCCGGGCAGTTCCCACAATCGGAAATCAATCGTTTGATCCAACTGGTTAGCCGTACCAACTGGCTTGAAAAGCTTATTCTGGATCAAGAGCGAGGCTACTTTTTTGAGCAGACCCGCATCCATGAAGTTCGACCCGATGCGCAGATCGAAGTCAGCCTGCCTGGAAAATACGACCGCTTGCGCGACCATATTGCGGTCCACCGCTGGTACCTGGGCGAGCAGCAACAGCGCGAAATCCCTTACCCAGAGGCGGTTGCCTCCTGGTACGACAACGTTTACCTGCCCATCATTCAGGTGATCCGCGAGCAAGATGTGCTCAAGGAATTCCCCGACCGGACAGAAACCGACCTGTACCTGTGGATCGTTCGGAGGCAATGGGTTTTGCGAGAAACCTATGGGGAAGAGATTCCGATCGAAAAAGCCGCCGAGCAAGTCGCTGAGCAGCATGCTGGAGCAACATCCGAATCGCCCCTTAAGAAGGTGGTTAAGGTAATTAAGAAAGCCAGCCAGCGCAAAGCAAACTAGCCGGAATTAAAACAAAAAACCGGTCGAGCCGGTTTATTGTTTTAATTCCGGCGATATTCAAGGGATGACCAAAAGGATATCATCCTCAAAGAAAGGCGTGGTCACTGTCTGGCCACCCTCGGTGACGGCAAAGCGCCCCAAGATCGTACCGCTGCGCGGGTCGATCCATTGGGCGGTCGCCTGCTTGGGGGAAACCAATTGGAAGCTGGCCGTGATCCGATCCCCGGCGAGCGGGTCTCGGAACAGATACACCAGCAGCCGGTCGCTCGAGCGAAGCTCATAGGCCCGGACAAAGGTCGTTCCCCGGTAAATCAGATCGCGGATCAAGCCTGGCTGGCTGTCAGCCTGCAGCAGATCGGCCTGGGATTGTAGGACGCGGATGGTACTGCGCTCTTCGGCCCCCAGGTACATATTATTACATTTGCACTCGCGCGAATGCGAGGTATTCCACCAGATCAGGTTAGCGCCCCAGATGAAAGCCGTCCAACTGCGCATTCGCAGTCGGGCCGACGAAAGTAGATCCCAATTCATCCCCCGGTTACCCGCTTCCGTGACAATCACCGGGACGCCGGTGGTGAAATTTTTGGTGATGCTGTCGATTTTACTTTTTTCGTCCCGGTAGTTGTCATACAAGTGCGGTGCGCGCGCAACCAGGGAGGTCCAATCAACCCGGCGAGGATTGCTGTTCAGGATCAGGCGTTTGTACGGATCGATGCTGCGCAAGTATGCGGCTGTGTAGCGCAGCCAGGCATCGCTGACGCTCTTCGCATAACTTTCGTTGG
This sequence comes from Anaerolineales bacterium, assembly GCA_041918195.1. Classification (GTDB taxonomy): domain Bacteria; phylum Chloroflexota; class Anaerolineae; order Anaerolineales; family UBA4823; genus CAZAGA01. The sequence continues at coordinate 1,681 of JAYRWF010000420.1, read as the reverse complement.
TCAGCTCCCACATGTCGACATACGCCCCGTAGCGGTTGACCACTTCGTCCATGCGCTGCTTCAGGCGCTTCTCCTGCTGTGGATTGGTTGGGGCCTCGCCCTGGTATCCATTCGCGGGGAACAAAGCCAGGATGATGTGAAACCCCTGTTCCTTGGCAGTTCTCAGTAGTTCGTCAGCCTTTTCCAACTGGTACTGGTCACGCGTGTAAATCGAAAACTTCTTGCTGTTGCCCGGGATCCAGCGGAAGGCATTGAAGCCAGCCCGTTCATAAGTCTGAAAATAGGTTTCCAGGGGCGTCCAGACGCCATCATCGATGTAATTACCGAGCTGGCCGCTATGCGGGTTGTTGGGATCGATATCCCAGGTGTTATTGAAGCCTTGCAGGTTGACGAGCTGGCTGGTTTTTTCATCCACCAGCCGGTAAGGGCTCTCCGGATGCTGGCGGATCAGGCCGGGCAGATCGCCAGGCAGGCTGGTGAAGGTAAAGCTGGTCTCCTTGGGCCCAGAAGGTCCGCTGACGGTTACTGCCAGGCGATAGTCGCCAACTTCTGCAGCCATGTAACGCAGTTTGAGCAGGTTTTGGCTAGCATAAAAGCCGCCCACGCTATGCTGTTTCCCGGAAGGCGTGGTGACGATGGCGCTCAGCTTCACCATGCTATAGGGATCCTTCAATCCACCGGTTGGGTATTCGAGCGAGAATTCCGCCACGCCGTACTGCGGGACGTTAAGTTGATCTTCGGCTGCGACATAGCCACCTGGCCAGGCCACGCTGAGCGCCAGGCCGAGCACCACCCAACATACCAATAATCTCTTTGCCATTATTTTCTCCTTAAACCCGTGGCTCAATTGTACCAAAAACCGATCCAGTGCTTGATCTCAGAACATTCGATCGAAAAATGATCCGAATGGTATAATCGCCTGCATGGTCTCCATTGTCGCCCTGGATATTGAAACGACTGGTTTAGATCCGGATAAGGATTCGATTATTGAAATCGGCGCGGTTCGTTTCAATGAAAAGCGAGTTGAGGCGGAGTGGTCGAAGCTGATCAACCCTGGCAAGCGCATCCCACCGTTCATCACCCAATTGACCGGGATTACTGACCAGATGGTGTTACGCGCGCCGCCCATCCAGGCAGTCCTCTCTGAGCTGGTCGATTTTGTCGGCGATTCGCCCGTCTTGGGGCACTCGATCCGGTTCGATCTGGCCTTCTTGCGTCGACAACGGATCTTGAAAAACAATGAAGCACTGGATACCTACGAGCTGGCTGCTGTCCTGTTGCCTGGCGCCGGGCGCTATAACCTGGCCGCGCTGACCCTGGCCTTGGATGTGCCTTACCCCGCTACGCACCGCGCCCTGGATGATGCTCGCGCGACGCGAGGGGTCTACCAGCGTTTGCTTGAGAAAGCCCGTGAGCTGCCAGTCAGCTTACTGGCCGAGATCGTCCATCAAAGTCGCGGTTTGGAATGGGCTGGAGCGCAACCCTTGCAAGAGATCCTGCAAACCCATCGCGGCGAGCTGATCTCTCCGGATGCACTTCAGCAGATCCTCCACGCACCGCTGTTCCGGATCGGGAAAGGCGCTACCGCGCCGCCGCTGCATCCCGATGAAGAGCCTGTCCCGCTGGACCTGGATGAGGTTTCGGCCTTCTTGGAGCCTGGTGGCGAATTCTCTCGCCGCTT
>JAYRWF010000419.1:0-7782 GCA_041918195.1 Anaerolineales bacterium | reverse complement strand
TGGCGGAAAACCTGATGAACAAACCTAAGATTTTCCTCTTAGGGGGGTATGGCAATACCGGCCGGGCGCTAGCCCAACTGCTGGTGGAAGAAACCGACCGGCAAATTGTGATCGCTGGGCGGAACCGGGAGAAGGCGGAGCGCGCGGCGCGGGAATTAAACCAGGCGGTTGGCGCCGAGCGGGCGAGTGGTGCAGCGGCCGATGCCAGCGACCCGGCCAGCCTGGTTGCTGCCCTGGCCGGCTGTGAAATGATCCTGGTCGCTTCAAGTACAGCAAAATATGCCCGCCAGGTAGCGCTGGCTGCCCTGGAAGCCGGGGTCGATTACCTGGATATCCAATACTCGACGCAGAAAATAAATGAATTGAAATCCCTGTCCGGGCAAATTGAAAGCGCCGGGCGTTGTTTCATCACAGACGGCGGATTCCACCCCGGTTTGCCAGCTGCACTGGTACGCTGGGCAGCGCCTGCTTTTGACCGCCTGGAAAGCGCAATTGTCGGCAGCGTGATGAAGCAAGATTGGGCAGGGTTCAATCTGCCAGACGAGACCGCAACCGAGCTGATCGATGAACTTAATGATTTCGTCCCCCTGGTATTTAAAGACCGGCGATGGCAGAAAATCAGCGCCTGGCAATCGATGAAGCCCCAGGAGTTCGATTACGGGGAGCCTTTTGGGCGGCAAGCCTGCTATCCGATGTTCCTGGAAGAAATGTACCAACTGCCCGAGCTTTACCCGAATTTACAGGAGACCGGCTTTTTTGTCGGTGGTTTCAATCCATTTGTGGATTGGATTGTGATGCCGCTGGCGATGGTCGGGATGAAAGCCTGGCCAGCGGGAACTCGTAAACCGTTGGGGAAGTTAATGAAGTGGGGACTGGAACATTTTTCGCGACCGCCATTTGGAATGGTCTTGAAGCTTACCGCAACCGGCACTAAGAATGACCAGTCCAAGCAATTGGACCTGGTCCTTTCGCATCCCGATGGGTATGTTTTTACTGCCATACCGGTGGCGGCCTGCCTGCTGCAGCTCTTGGATGGGTCGATCCGGCAGCCTGGGTTGTGGACCCAGGCAAACCTGGTGGAACCCGGTCGATTTCTTTTGGATATGGAGCGAATGGGAATCGAGGTGGAGTGCTCTGGAAGCACCGGCCGGCGCGTCACTTAACCTAACGATTCCAGGCTTGAACGTATGTTTTATGTTACACTTGTGAAAATTCCAACAAGGATTTTTTCTCAGCAGTGCGGATTAAAACTTGAACCTGGATGCCTGCCAGGAAGGAGGATGTGAATGACCACAGAACTGCTCTCGCGTCTCCAATTTTTCTTCACCGCCAGTTTTCATTTCATTTTTCCACCCATCTCGATGGGTTTGGGTCTGGTGTTGGTGATCTTTGGGTTGATTTACGTACGCACCAAGGATCCCAAGTGGCGGCAGTTGTCGTTCTTCTGGGTGAAGGTTTATGGCCTGGTGTTTGCGATGGGGGTGGCGACCGGAGTGGTGCAGGAGTTTGAGTTCGGCACCAACTGGGCAAATTATTCACGCTTCGTCGGTAACATTTTCGGAAGCCTGCTGGCGGCTGAGGGCATTTTCGCCTTTTTCCTGGAGGGTGGTTTCCTGGGACTGATGTTGTTCGGTGGCAACCGGCTGGGCCCGCGGATGTGGCTGCTATCCACCTTCCTGGTGGCTTTTGGGGCGCACTTCAGCGCCTTGTGGATTATCATGGCCAACTCGTGGATGCAGACGCCGGCCGGGTACACCATTGCTGCAGCGCCGTTGCCGGTGCGGGCGGTGATGACCAGCTTCTCCGAGGTTGTGTTTACATCTTCCTTCTTACCAAGGCTGTTTCATACCTGGGCGGCTTCGTGGATGATCGGCTCGGCGCTGGTCTTGAGCGTCAGCGCCTGGTACATCCTGAAGAAGCGCCATGTTGAGTTTGCTCAATCAGCGATCAGAGTGGCGCTGCCGGTTTTCCTGGTGGTGAGTGTATTACAGGCGACTTTTTTTGGAGCGCAGCATGCTGAGCAGGTCACGGTGGACCAGCCAGTGAAGCTGGCGGCGATGGAAGGGTTGTGGGAAAGCAAGTCCTGCGCTCCGCTATACCTGGTTGGCTGGGTGGATGAAGCCAACCAAAAAACGGTCGGGCTTAGCGTGCCGTGCTTGCTTAGCTTCCTGGCATATATGAACCCGCAGGCCACCGTCCAGGGCCTGGCTGAATTTCCACCAGACAACTGGGCGCCGGTGAATCTGACCTTCCAGGTCTATCATTTGATGATCGACCTGGGCGGGTTGTTTGTGGCGATTGGCCTGGTGGCTGGTTTTTACCAATTTGTGAAGAAGAAACTGTGGACAACCCCGTGGGTGCTGTGGTTGCTGGTGGGCAGCGTCTTCCTGGCCGAGCTGGCCACCCTGTCCGGGTGGTGGGCGGCTGAGGTTGGCCGGCAGCCGTGGATCGTCTGGAACCTGCTGAGAACTGTGGATGCTGGCTCGCCCGGCCTGCCGGCCTGGCAGGTGACTGCCTCGCTGGTCATGTTCGTGATCGTCTATGCAATCCTGTTCGTCCTGTTTATCTACCTGCTGAACGAGAAAATTCAGCATGGGCCGGAACCATTGGCCAAGGAGGAGGTCGTCCCGGTGAACGCGTTACCGGATACCTTCAAAGACATTTTCCGCCGCCGATCGCGCGCTTCGTGAGGTGAAACGATGTGGCTCAATATTGTCTGGTACATCCTGTTTGTAATCATTATCTCGGGCTACCTGATCCTGGATGGGTTTGACCTGGGAGTCGGTATCCTGCACCTGTTCGTGGCCAAGAAGGATGAAGAACGGCGCATCCTGATCAACAGCATTGGCCCGGTGTGGGATGGGAACGAAGTCTGGCTGATCCTGGGCGGCGGGGCGCTGTTTGCCGCCTTCCCGCTGGTTTACGCCTCGTTGTTTTCGGGCTTCTACCTGGCGATGATGCTGGTGCTGCTGGTGCTGATCTTGCGCACCGTATCGATCGAATTCCGCAGCAAGCGGCCGAGTAAAAGCTGGCGGGCGACCTGGGATGCGATTTTCTTCGGCGCGTCGGCCGGGATCGCGTTGCTGTTGGGGGTGGCTTTTGGCAACGTGATCAGTGGGATTCCGTTGGACGCACAGGGCACGATCACTGCCTCGCTGCTCGACCTGTTGACGCCATTTGCGCTGTTGGTAGGGGTAACCACGGTGGCGATGCTGGCGACGCACGGGGCGATTTACCTGTGCCTGAAGACCGAAGGCGAGCTGCAGGAGCGGATCCAGCGCCTGGTGGCGAAGCTGATCTATGTTTTCTTTGGGCTGAACACCCTGGTGGTGGCGGCGACGGTATTCCTGCACCAGGATATCTCGACTGCCTATATGGAACGGCCGCTGCTGGTAATCTTCCCGGCGCTGGGCCTGGCGGCGGTACTGGCTGCCTGGCAGATGCTGAAGCGCGGGCGCTATATGCTGGCGTTTATTGCTTCATCGGCAATGATCGTTTCGCTGATCCTGGCAGCGGCGGCCGGGCTGTATCCGAACCAGCGGGTCTCGACGCTCGACCCCGCCTACAACCTGACGGTGTTCAATGCGGCCTCTGCGCCGAATACGCTGCAGGTGATGCTGGTGATTGCGGCAATCGGCATGCCTTTCGTCTTGCTTTACACCGCGGGGGTGTATTACATCTTCCGCGGCAAAGTCAAGCTGCACCCTGGGAGCTATTAGTATCGAAGCTCGCCTGTTTCGTCGAGACCGGACTGCCGGCGCCCTCCTGTACCTGGCGGTGGGCGCCGGTTTTATCGCGGCTGGAGTCCTGGCGGGACAGGCCTGGCTGTTGAGCCTGGTGGTCGGGCGGGTCTTTTTGGGCGGGGAGGGGCTGCGGGCGGTGGCGCCGTTAATCGGTTGGATGGCAGCGCTGTGGCTGGTGCGGGCGGTCTGCCTGGGGCTGAAGGATTGGCTGGCCCAACGGGCTGCCAACCAGGTGAAGCTCAACCTGCGCCAGGCCCTGGTTGCCCAGCTTGTTCGCCTGGGGCCGGCTTATACTCAGAACGAACGCAGCGGTGAGCTGGCCAGCAGCCTGGTCGAAGGGGTTGAAAAACTGGATGATTACATCACCCAGTACCTGCCGGCGCGTTTCCTGGCTTTCCTGGCGACCGGGTTCATCTTCCTGGCCGTGCTGCTGATCGACCCCTGGACAACGCTGATTTTCCTGGTCGCCGGCCCGTTCCTGGTATTGCTGCTGGCGCTGATTGGCGGCCAGGCCAAGGCGATCACCGAGCGGCGCTTCCTGGAGCTAAGCTGGATGAGCGCTTTCTTCCTGGATATTTTGCAAGGCCTGGCGACGTTGAAGATGTTTGGACGCAGCCGGGAGCAGGCGGAGAATATCCGTGAAATTAGCAGCCATTATGGCAGTACAACGATGGAAGTGTTGCGCACGGCCTTCCAGACTTCTTTGGTGATGGAATGGGCGGCGACGGCGGCGACCGCATTGGCAGCGCTGGAAATCAGCCTGCGGATTATGAACGACAGCCTGGCTTTTGAGCGCGGCCTGGCAGCGCTACTGCTGACGCCGGAATTTTTTCTGCCGCTGCGCCAAATGGCGTTGAAGTACCACAGCGGGACAGGCGGAAGGGCGGCAGCGGATCGGCTCTTTGCGATTTTAGAACATCCTTCGACTTCCCCAGGTACTCCTGGGACGCCCAGGATGCCTGCGACGGACCCGGGAAAACCCGGGACGCTCAGGATGCCAGGAATTCACTTTGAGAATGTCAGCTTTGCCTATGCCGACGGGCAGCGACCGGCGTTGGATGGCTTTTCGTTGGAGATCCCGGCTGGGGGGAGTGTTGCGCTGGTTGGGGCAACTGGGGCCGGGAAAAGCACCGCGGCCAGCCTGCTGCTCCGCTTTATCGAGCCTTCTGACGGCCAGATTTGGATCGATGGCCAACCGCTGGAGAGAATGGAGCGCGCGGCCTGGCTGGAGCAGGTCGGCTGGGTATCGCAGCGACCGTACCTTTTTCAAGGAACGGTGGCAGAGAACCTGCGCCTGGCGCGGCCGGGCGCCAGCCAGCCGGAACTGGAAGCGGCAGCCCAGGCAGCCAACGCGGCCGAGTTCATCGAGCGCCTGCCACAAGGCTATGCGACCCGCCTGGGTGAGCAGGGCGTTCGCCTGAGCGGCGGTCAGCGCCAGCGGATTGCGATCGCGCGGGCTTTTTTGAAAGATGCTCCTTTCCTGATCCTGGATGAAGCCCCGGCTTACCTGGACCGGGACAAGGAGACGCTAATCCATGAAGCGCTGCAGCGCGTGATGCGCCAGCGAACGGGGTTGATGATCGCCCACCGCCTCAAGCTGGCTTACCAGGCGGATCAAATTGCTCTGGTGGAAGCTGGGCGGGTGGTCGAAACTGGCAAGCATGTTGACTTGTTGGAGCGTAGTAGGCGATACCAGCAACTGGCAGCGGCATACGAGCGAGGCGCCTGGTGAGTACGCTCAACCGTTTGTTGCGCTTAATCGGCAAGTATCGTGGCTGGATCCTAGCCGGGGTGCTGCTTAGCTTTGCCACGGTCGGTTCAAGCGTGGGGTTGATGGCGGTCTCAGCTTACCTGATCTCCAAATCGGCGATTGCGACCGAGGTGGCTGATCTCAATCTGGCGATTGCCGGGGTGCGGGCGTTTGCGATTGCCCGGGCGGGATTTCGCTACGCAGAGCGTTACATTACCCACCTGGCGACTTTCCGAATTTTGACCCATCTGCGGGTCTGGTTTTACCAGGCGATTGAGCCGCTGGCCCCGGCCCGGCTGCAAGAGCGGCGCAGCGGCGATTTGCTGGCGCGGGTGGTTGGGGATATCGAAACCCTGGAGAATTTTTACGTGCGGGTGGTGGTCCCGCCACTGGCAGCGGCGCTGGCGACGGCCCTGGCCTGTGTGATCCTGGGCAGCTTTCACCCCGGGTTGGGAGTGGCGCTGCTGGCCTTCCTGGTGCTGACCGGGGTGGTCTTGCCGCTGCTCAGCCGGTGGCTGAGCAAGCTACCTTCGATTGAAATGATCCAGGCGCGGTCTGATTTGAATGCCGAGCTGGTGGATACAGTCCAGGGGATGCCTGACCTGCTGGCATTCGGCCAGGCGGGAGTCCATGAAGAGCGGTTGCTCCGGCTGGGCCAGGCGCTGAACCGCTGCCAGGAGCGGCTGGCGATCATTCGCGGCCTGGGGGATGGCCTGGCAGCGCTGTTCACCGGGTTAGCCGGTCTGACCGTCTTGTTCCTGGCGATCCCACTGGTCAACCAGGGGGCGCTGCACGGGGTTTACCTGGCTTTGTTGCCATTGACGGCGATCGCCAGCTTTGAAGCGGTCCAGCCGCTCAGCCTAGCTTTTCAAAACCTGGAAGCCAGCCGGGCAGCGGCCGGCCGGTTGTTTGAGCTGATCGACACGCCAGCCGCGGTCCAGGATCCGGTTGCGCCGGGACCACAGCCAGAGCGCTTTGACCTGGAGTTGAATAAGCTGCAGTTCCGCTATGGCGAAGGCGAACCCTGGGCGCTTGAGCAGGTCAGTCTCAAAGTTCCCGCCGGAAGCTGCACGGCGATAGTCGGGCCGAGCGGGGCGGGAAAATCGAGCCTGGTCAACCTGCTGCTGCGTTTTTGGGATTACCAGGCGGGTGAAATCCGGCTTGGCGGGCATGACCTGCGAGAATTCCCATTGGAGAGGCTGCGGGGGATGTTCAGCGTGGTAGCGCAAAACACACACCTGTTCAATGGCTCTATCCAGGATAATTTGTGGCTGGCTGACCCGGATGCCAGTGAAGAACAACTGGCAGCGGCCTGCCGGCAGGCGCGCTTAGAACCATTCATCCAGAGCCTATCGGAAGGCTACCGGACGCAGATTGGAGAGAACGGATTGCTGCTGAGCGGCGGGGAGCGCCAACGCCTGGCAATTGCCCGGGCATTGTTGAAAAATGCCCCGTTTCTCATCCTGGATGAAGCGACCGCCAACCTGGACGCGCTGACTGAGATGGCGGTATTGGAGTCCCTGCGGGTGTTTATGGCCGGGCGGACGACGATTTTTATCACGCACGAAATCCGGGCTGATTCGCTGCTCGGCGAGCTGGTTGACCAGGTGATCCGGTTGGAAAATGGACGGGTGTTCGAGTGAACCCGGCTTGACACAATTTCGGGCGTGTGCTACATTTGGCGGGTGGTTAGCGAGACCCTTGATATAGAAAGCTGGCGGCGGACGGACCCTACGTTCGCCGTTTTTGTGTGACGGCCTGGCGTGAACGTAACTGTTGTAATTCCTACTTTCAATGAAGCGGATAACCTGCCCCGGCTGGTGGAGGCTTTGTTTGCGCTGCCGGTTGAAGAGTTGAATATCCTGGTGGTAGACGATCAGAGCCCGGACGGAACCGGCGCGGTTGCTGAGCGGCTGGCAGCGGGATCTGCTGGGCGACTGACGGTGCTGCATCGCCAGGGGGAACGCGGATTTGGTAAATCATACCTGGAGGGTTTCCGAGCGGCGCTGGCGGGAGGCGCCCAGGCGGTGGTTCAGATGGACGCTGATCTTTCCCACCCGCCAGGCCTGCTGCCAGAGTTGCTGGCGGCTTTGAAAGACTGCGATATTGCGGTTGGCTCGCGTTATATCCCGGGGGGCGGGGTGGACCAGGCCTGGCCAGGCTGGCGCAAGGGCCTGTCGCATTTTGGTAATTTTTATGCCCGCAGCTTGCTCGGACTTACGGTGCAGGATGTCACGGGCGGTTTTCGAGCCTGGCGGGCGAGCGTTCTGGCGGAATTGCCGCTTGAGC
>JAYRWF010000418.1:0-3943 GCA_041918195.1 Anaerolineales bacterium | reverse complement strand
GACCCGCAAGCCGGGCAGGCGATTTTCGCCCGGCTGCAGGCAGAGTATGATCTGACCTGCCAGGCGATCCTGGCAATCAGCCAGCACCAGGAGTTGATGGAAAGTGAGCCAGTGATCCAACGTTCGGTGCATCTGCGCAATCCCTATATTGACCCACTGAACTTTGTCCAGGTGGATCTGCTGCGGCGTCTGCGCCAACTTGTCGATCCAGACGGAGCGGAGGCGCAGGCGCTGCGGGAAGTGATCGGGACGACGATCAATGGGATTGCAGCTGGGTTGAGAAATACCGGATGAATCCTGCCATCGAGCGATTGATTTTGATTCGGGGCGGCGGCGACCTGGCCAGTGCGGTGGCCTTGCGCCTGTGGCGTTGTGGCTTGCCGGTATTGATCACTGAGTTGGAAGAACCCCTGGTGGTGCGCCGCCTGGTGTCCTTTGCCGAAGCAGTGTATGAGGGCCAGGCCAGCGTAGAAGGCGTGGTAAGCCAGCGGATTCGGCAACCTGAACAGGCCAGGGCTGTCTTGGCTGCCGGGCAGATTCCTATCCTGGTCGATCCAGAGCTGAGCTGTTTAACCGTTTTGCGCCCGACAGCTCTGGTCGATGGGCGGATGGCCAAGCAGTCTCCCCAGCCAGCTTACCCGGCGGATTTATTCATGATCGGTTTGGGGCCGGGCTTTACAGCCGGGGAAAACTGCCAGGCGGTCATAGAAACCCAGCGCGGTCACCAGATGGGGCGAGTGATCTGGCGAGGGGCGGCTTTGCCGGATACGGGCATCCCGGAAGGCCTGGATGGCGGCCTGTCGGGTGTGAAAGTTAACCGCATTTTGCGCTCGCCTGCCGATGGAGCCCTGCATGCAGCAGCAACGATAGGCGAGCATCTTGAGGCTGGCCAGCCGGTGGGTGAAGTGGCTGGTCAGGCGATCCTGGCGCCAATTGCCGGTGTGCTGCGCGGGATCATCCGCCAAGGGGTGCATGTGTGGCGCGGCTTGAAGATCGGGGACATAGACCCCCGTGACGACCCGGCAAGTTGCTTCCTGGTCTCTGACAAGGCGCTGGCAGTAGGGGGTGGGGTGCTGGAAGCATTGCTCACGCGCCCGGAAATGCGTCAAAGATTGGGCTGGCAGTGTTGAATTTATTAAAAGCGCTGCGTTTAGGTCCCTGCCCGCGGCTGGCCCTGGTTGGTGCAGGCGGAAAAACCACCGCCATGTTCCAGCTAGCTCGAGAGTACCAGGCCGCCGGTGCCAGTACAGTACTGCTGACGGCGTCGGCCCATTTGGCAGTGGAGCAGCTCGGCCAGGCGGAGGCCTGTTTTGAAATTGACAGCCTTCAAGCCATCCTCCAATTGGAAAAAGCTTTACCACCCGGTATTGTCCTGCTCCACGGTAGGCGGGTGGAGACAGAGCGGGTAGCTGGGCTGGCGGCCGAACTGTTGGTGGAAGTGTGCGCCTTGGCCGACCGGGCGAAGCTTCCGCTGCTGGTGGAAGCCGATGGCTCGCGGCGCCGACCGCTTAAAGCCCCTGCCGAGCATGAGCCGCCCATCCCAGCCTGGGTCGAAACTGTGCTGGTGCTGGTGGGGCTGTTGGGGATTGGCCAGCCTCTTACTAACGAATGGGTACACCGGCCCGAGATTTTCAGCTTGCTGTCCGGCTTAGCGCCGGGTGCACCGGTCAGCCTGGAGGGGCTGGCCCGGGTTTTGACAAACCCAAACGGGGGTCTTAAGAATATACCTGGCAATGCCCGGCGGGTGGTGTTGCTCAACCAGGCTGACACGCCGGGCCAGCAGGCCGCTGGGGCTCGCCTGGTGGAGCGGCTGCTGGACGGCGGTTTCCAGGCTGGGCTGGTCGCCGCCCTGGACCCGCCGGGCGGGTTGGATAGCTCGTCTGCAAGGGGTGTATCTCTGGTGCGGGAAAGAAACGCTGGGATCGTCCTGGCTGCTGGTGGCGCCAGCCGTTTCGGACGGCCTAAACAAATCTTGCCCTGGCGGGGCGAGGCTTTGGTGCGCCACTCTGCTCGAGCGGGATTGGAGGGGGGCCTGCATCCAGTGGTTGTAGTGACCGGCGCGTATGCGGACCAGGTCCAGGCAGCCCTGGAGGACTTACCGGTCGAGATCGTTCATAATCCTGATTGGGAGAGCGGCCAGAGCAGCTCGCTGGCGGCTGGCCTGCGCAGCCTACCAGAAGACTGCGGTGGAGCGTTGTTTTTGCTGGCCGATCAACCGCAGATCTCGGCCAGCCTGGTGCGTTCCCTGGCCGACCGGCATGCCGAGACGCTGGCGCCGATCCTTGCCCCGCTGGTCGATGGGCAACGCGGTAACCCGGTGTTTTTCGATCGCCAGACTTTTAGCGATTTGCTTGCTCTGCAGGGTGACACCGGCGGGCGGGCGCTCTTCTCCCGCTGGCCGGTGGAATGGCTGCCCTGGCACGATGCGAGCGTGCTGATGGATATCGATCGCCTGGAGGATTACCGGCGCTTCAACGAACCGGCCTCTGGCAAGAAAGGACAGGCCGGATGATTGCTGCAGTTGTGCTGGCTGCCGGTTTGTCCCAGCGAATGGGCCGTCCTAAGCTGGTCCTGCCATGGGGGACGACGACGGTGATTGGGCGGGTTGCCAGCGTCTTGCTCGAGGCTGGGGCAAGCCCGGTGGTGGTGGTAACCGGAGGCGCGCATACCCTGGTGGAGCAGGCGCTAGAAGGCTTGCCGGCCCGGACAGCTTTTAATCCGCGTCATGCGGAGGACCAGATGATCCTTTCGCTGAAGATTGGGCTGGCTGAATTGCCTATGACAATCGAAGCAGTGTTGGTCGCTCTGGGCGACCAGCCCCAAATTGAACCGGCGGTGGTCGAGGCAGTGATGACAGAATACCGCGCCAGCCGGGCGGCGATCGTCGTCCCAAGCTATCAGATGCGTCCCGGCCATCCCTGGTTGCTGGATCGGCAGTTGTGGCCAACACTCCTGGCGCTTGCACCGCCAGCGACCTTGCGCGATTTTCTCCAGGCCCAAGCCGGTCTGATTCGTTACCTGCCGGTTGAGAGCGCCTCGATCTTGAAAGACCTGGACACGCCAGAGGATTATGCCAGCCAGGCGCCCTGAGCGCAGTCAACAGTCGCCCGCAGATGGGACAAGGGATCAACCAGCCAGCTTGCTTTGGCCCTTGCGTTCTGGCCTATCTTATGCTATGTTCAGGCCTGAAAGACGGCTGCTATGAAGATGATTCGTTCATTTATTGCGCTCGATTTATCGCCTGAAATCCTGGGTGGTCTGGATGCGATTATGCACCAGATGAGCCAGCGCCTGCCTGGTTCAATTGTGCGCTGGACGCCGGCCAGGAATATTCACCTGACGCTTAAATTCCTGGGCGAGGTCGCCGAGAATAACCTGGATGGCTTGTTCGAAATCGCGCGCAGAGCAGCCGAGCAGCAGCCGGTATTCCAGCTGCGGGTGAGCGGATTGGGAGCGTTTCCCTCGCTGAACCGGCCGCGGGTGCTGTGGGCGGGTGTGCAGGCTCCGAGCGAGCTTTCGGCACTGCAGCGGGCCATCGAATTTGAGACTGCCCGCCTGGGTTACCCAGGCGAGGAGCGTGAATTCTCGCCTCACCTGACCATCGGTCGGATCTCCCGGAATGCGTCTCCGGAGGAAGCTCGCCAGGCCGGTAGCCTGCTGGGGAGCTTACAGACTGGCGATCTGGGCATCTGTAACATGGAGCAGGTCCATTTTTATCGCAGTGACTTAAATCCGGGCGGCGCACGCTACACCCGGCTGTATTCAGCGGCTTTATCAAATTTGAAGAGGTGAACCCTGGAAACTATAGAACTGGCACGAACTATCGTTGAATCGCTCGAGGATAAGAAGGGTGAAAATATCTTGTTAATGGATATCCACGAGCTGGCAGATTTCGCGGAATATTTTGTGATTGCTTCCGGTACCAGCGACCGGATGCTCCAGG
>JAYRWF010000417.1:0-3151 GCA_041918195.1 Anaerolineales bacterium | reverse complement strand
CGCAGGGTGCTGGAGGTGATACGCATCGATGCAATGAACAACATCTACCTGGTGACCTTGATCACCCAATGCATGAGCCAGGCGGTAAATGTACATTGCATCCCCGCCAAAACTGTAAGGGGGATAGAAGGTGGTCAGGTGAAGAAAATTCATCTGGTGCTCTTCTGGGCTAAGCTTTGTAAAACCGACCGCATCTGCCCTGCTGCGGCTGGCCAGGTCAGTTTAGCAGAAACGAGCAGCCCGGCTTGACGCATCGCCTGACGCATGTCAGCAGAGCCTAACACTTGCTGCAGGGCAGCCTGCAAGGCTTGCGGCTGATCCGGATCGATGTAAATCCCGGCAGGGCCCAATAGACCCGGAAGAGGACTGGCGGTGGTCGCGATCACCGGACAACCACAGGCAGCCGCCTCCACGGCTGGCAGACCAAAGCCCTCCATCACAGAAGGAAGGACTAATGCTTGCGCACAGTTATACAGGCCTACTAATTCTTCATCCGGCAGATAGCCGGTGAAAATCACCCGCTGCTCCAGGCCTAACTGGTCAATCTGATCCTTGAGCTGGTTAACTGAAGAGTAAAAAGACTCGTTCTGAAATTCACCCACCAAAAGCAAGCGGATATCCCGCAAAGCAGGTTCATCTTGGAGACGAGCAAACACTTCGATCAGTAAAGCAAGGTTTTTATGCGGGCCAAAGCCGCCGACGTAAATTATGAACGGCGAATCCTTAATCCAACCCTGGATGCGCTTAAGCGAGGTAACCTCTTGCTCAGAAAGCACATGGAAAACCGAATCTGCCGCTTCACCTACCACGAAAACTCGTTCCGGTGAGATATGAAATTGTTCGACGATCAAGTTTTTCGAATAATCAGACACGGTGACTAGAGCATCGGCTTGCAACCGTGCCAGGGCAGATTTGATTCGCCAGAATATTCGCGAAGAGAATGTAGGCAAAGTGAGCGCGGGGAAAATCTCCGGGATCACATCGTGGAGAACAACAACCTTCCTGGCGTGGCTTATCACCGGAATGTAACTATAAACTGTTGGGAAGACCAGGCAATCCAAGCCCTTAGCGGAGAGCGCCATGCTCATCCGGCTGAGATCACGAAAGGATCGACGGCCTACTGCAGAGGCAGCCTCAACAGCAGGATTTTCGGAAGGGACAAAGCGCACCTCAACGTTCGAAGGAAAATCAGGCCTCTCGACTAGTTTATCGAAAAAGAAAGTATAGTGGTTTTCTGGATCCGCCTTCACCAAAGCACTTAGCAAAGCGCGGGCATGCCGGCCATAACCACGTTGGTTATGCCAGACGACGGCATCAACGCCTATCTTCATCAGAGCTCCAATTTTCCTGAATTATCCGGTAGAGGCAAGCATTTCTTTGAGCCTTTGTCATTTCAGCAAGCCTTCCACCTGGGCGGCCGGGAGCGGTCCGGCTAGAATTTGGTATGCGCTGCCGGTTAGCGTTGGTCCTTGAAGGATCCAAAATGGCCGGTCAGAATAGGATTGCAAGAGCGCAGCCCGGACTTCGGCATTTCGATCGTACGCAAATAGTGGCGCATCAGCCTGGTAATCGAGCGGATTGTATATCCAGGCCGATTCATAATCTGGGTGCGACTGACCCTGCACAAGGATCAGGCTTTTTCCAAAATTTACATCTTCCAGCAGGGTGCGAATATCCGGCCGCATACCGAGATAATTGTAATATTTATCCACTGCTCGCCAGGGCAAGTAATTAACCAGGCTTAGCCCAACCAGCAGAACAACTGCCAGGAGCAGCCTGGAACCAACTCCCTGGTCCAAGATCTTTTCCTCAATCCACTGTAGTCCGCGAGCTGAAAAATAGACCAATGGGAAAATAAGCAGGTACCAGTACCTGGCGCCAAAATCGGGGCCGCCGCTAAACCAAAATAGCGCATAAGAGGCAATCGTAACCAGGATCAGCGCAAGAAAAAAGATATCGGTCCTGGAAAAGAAACGGTAGCCCCAGAGGAGAGCCAGGCCGACTAAGAACAAAGAGCCAGTCGCCCAACCAAATAGCTCAATATTGACCGAAAACAGGTTCAGGGCTGCATTCATTAGCGCTTCGAGCGGGCTGTAGCCAGGCAGAGGATCGATCGCCCAGTTTATCCCACGGTCCGCCCCAAAGCCCAGGGCATAAGTATTGGGGCCGTAATACTGCGAATAATAACGGTTCAAGGGCATTTCCAGTGGATGGCCGGTAATCGCCTGATTGTACGGTAAGACCAGGCCGCCAAGCACCACCGCTCCCGCGCCTATCCCCGTCAAGATCTTCCAACGCAGTCGGCTTTTCAGGGCGAGTAATACGACTGCTGATAGTAAACTTCCGATTACAAGGCTATCCATGGGACGAATCAAGCTAAGCAAACCAATGAAAGCCCCAACGGTCAAGCCCAAGATCCAACGCGGCTGTTTGATGGCGGATAGGAGCGCCAGTCCGGCCACTAACCCACAGGTCAACATAAACATATGCGACATAAAGTTCATCCCCATGAAAAGAAACCACGGGGAGGCCGCCAAGCCAAGCGTAGCCAGTCTGGCGTAGCGCCGGGGAAATAACGAAGCGAAGATTGAATAGGCCAGGAGGATGTTTACCGCAGACAGGGTCGGATTGACCAACCAGGGAACCTTCAGCAAAACTCCCACGCTCAGAAGGGCAGGCCAGCCAGGAGGGAAAGGAGAATACCAGTCTTCAGAACGGAAAGGAATCATGTATATATGGAAACCTTCCGGTGCTTCTGGCGCTGGAGTGGTCAGCATTCCCTGGCTTAACATCCTCGCCTGGTAAAGATAAAGTACTTCATCTTGAACATGCGGGTGGCGCTGGTAGATCACCAAACTCAAGAATGTAGTTGTCAGGAACACTACACTGGCGCAAAAAAGTGCAAATCGATCGATTCTGCCTGCCATGCTTCGGGAGGGGTTTCGCTCCGAATCCAAAAGTGTAAGCAACCGACCACTCAGTCGAGCCTGACTCGCCGCCGACAGCGAGGCCACTGAAATCGCGATTGTGCCCAGGTTGATGATCTGGAGCAGGCCAGCAAAAACCAATTCAGCCAGGTAAAAACCCGGTTCGCGCGATAGTGCTGCGCTCGGCAGTATTAACAAGAAAATCAATGCGATAATCTGCCAGG
>JAYRWF010000416.1:0-2747 GCA_041918195.1 Anaerolineales bacterium | reverse complement strand
TCTTCCAGGCCGAGCGAAGTGTTCAGGTTGCGGTGGTCATAGCGGTCGAGCGCCCGGTTCAGGATGGCTTTGAGGGTGACGATATTGATCAGCATACCGGTGAGCGGCTCGATCTCGCCGCTGACCCCGGCCCAGCCAGAGAAATTATTGCCGTGTAGCTTGCCACCGGCGAGCTGGCGAGAGGCTGAAAATTCAAATCGTCGCAGCGTGGTGATTTTGATCATGCCTACCTCAACTTTGAACCAGGTCGATGAATTGTTGGGCGGTGCGCTGCCAGGTCATCGTTTGGGCGAACCGCCGGCCGTTGGCGCCCATTTCCTGGCGGCGAGTTTCATCGTCGAGTAGAGCGATCAAGGCTTCTGCCAGGGCGTCGGGATCTTCGGGCGGTACAACCAGGCCGCCGCCAGCCGCGCGTACCATATCAGGCATACTGGCGGCATCTGCCACCACCAGAGGCCGGGCCGAGGCCATGCTCTCCAGGCAGACATTGGCAAACGCATCCTGGATACTGGGGTGGGTGAAGACATGGCAGCGCTTGTATTCGGCGACTATCTGGCGGCGATCATCGATATCGCCCAACCAGGTGATGAAAGGGCGGGCGCCGGCCTGGTCGGTCAGTCGCTGCAGCGTTTCCCATTCGAATCCGTCGCCGGCAATCCGCACTTCCAGGTCGGGATAGCGCGCGGCGATCCGAGGGGTGGCCTGCACCAGGACGCCGATTTTCTTGCGCGGGTAGAGCTTGCTAACCGCCAAAATCGTCGGGCGGCGGTTCGGGTCGGGTTCTGGGAGCGAGTCCCAGATGCGATCCCAGACTGGCAGGTCGATCCCGTTAGGGATGGCATGCACTTTCTCAGGCTCTACCTGGTAGTATTCGACTACTTTCCGGCGGGCGTATTGGCTGGGTGTGATGACCAACCCGGCGGCGCGCAGGTTGTGGCCCTCAAAAAACGCCTGGGTCTTCAACATGCTGTGGAACGGCTCGGGCTCGGTGTCCACCAGGTCGGCGAAGACTGCCCGGGCGGTGGCAATGAAATGCTGGTCTGCCCGGCGCGGGATGGCAAAGCCGTCGTAGTCGATACCCAGGATCCAGTCTGCGCGCTGGACGCGCGGATCGGAGGCCACCTGAATGTTGAACCACAGCCGCTCGAAGGTGAAGCGCGAGTAATCTGAGCTATCCAGGGATGGGTTGATCAGCTCGACCTGGGTTCCACTGGCTTCAAGCGCCTGGCGAAGCGAGCGCACGAACAGGGCGGTGCCGCTGCCCTGTCCCAGGCTGAGCGGCCAACTGGTAAGGAAGGTTGCGTTACTCATAGGTTAACTATACCGCTGTATCGACGTTTTGTCAAGATATTGTATAGTTATATTATGCAAATAAGGGGTTAAGAAATGGTTAACTGGTGTTGGCTGGGCAGCTTAATCAGAAACCGGGCGGTGCTGCCGCCCGGTTTCTGATTAAGCTGCAGATCGACTGGCTACTCCCCCTGGCCGAGCGAATAGCCGGGCTCGCCATCGAAGGTGTACAAATTCTCGGTTTTGATAATATCAAAACCGGCCTCGGTCAGGCGGCCCATCAGCTTCAAGAAGTCGTGATAGGTCAGAGTTTCGTCGCAACGTTTGAACCGGCAGCGCCAGTGATCGGTGCAGAAGGTTTCCGGGATCCGTTCGGGGTAGACCTTAACGCCCCGGTTGGTGATCAGGGTCAACTCTATCCCAGGCGGGCAGGCCTGGGATAGCGCAGGTCCCAACCGGTCCGGGTTGCGGTCGAATCGATCCCAATCCAGGAAGATATCCATTCCAACTAACTCTTTATGGGGGGCTTTCGCAGGCCTGGGCTGGATGGTGATGGTCTTCTGCTGGTAATCTACCGCTTCGAGTGACCTGGGCTTGCAGCCCAGGCGGGCGATCACCGCCTCGGCAAAGGCCTGCGTTCCTACCTCCTCGCTGCTCAGCCCTTCCCGGTAAATGTCCACGGTGTGGATGCCATATTCGATCGTGCACAGCCAGGCATTCTTGATCATCTCGCCGAAGCTGCCCAGCCCCAGGTGGACCAGCATCTGGGTGGCGGCGATTAACAGCCCAGACGGGTTGGCGATTCCCTTGCCGGCGATATCCGGGGCTGAGCCGTGAATGGCCTCGAACATTGCCACCCGGTTGCCAATATTGGCCGAGGGCGCAAAACCGACCGAACCGGCGATCTGGGCAGCGATATCAGAGAGGATGTCGCCGTACAGGTTCTGGGTCACAATGACATCGAAGATTTCGGGCATCGCTGCCAGCCGGGCGGCGCCGATATCGATGATCTGGTGATCGCTCTTAATCTCGGGATACTCGACCGAGATTTCGTCGAACACCCGGTGGAACAGCCCATCGGTCAGCTTCATAATGTTGTCTTTGGTCATGCAGGTGACTTTTTTGCGACCGTAGGCCCGGGCATATTCGAAGGCATAGCGGATGATATTCTCGCAGCCGGGGCGAGAGACCAGCTTGAGTACCTGGTGCACCTCGGAAGTCTGGCGGTGTTCAATCCCGGCGTACAGGTCTTCCTCGTTTTCGCGCACAATCACCAGGTTGACTCCTGGATGGACTGAGGCAACGAACGGACTGTACGACTTGCACGGCCGGACGTTGGCAAACAGGTTGAGGGTTTTCCGGATGGTTACGTTGACACTTTTAAAGCCCTTGCCCTGCGGGGTGGTAATCGGGCCTTTCAGCAGGCAGCCGCATTCCCGGATCAACTCGAGCGATTC
>JAYRWF010000415.1:0-4025 GCA_041918195.1 Anaerolineales bacterium | reverse complement strand
GCCTTCCTGGTCGCCCTGGCCCAGCCCGCCCTGGCCCAAACCGATTCAACCCTAAGCATCTCCTTGAGCAAAGATTTTGGCTATTCTTCGCTCACCGGCGGCCAGATCCAGGGAACCTTTAGCGTGCGCGCTCAGGGTCCCCAAGACCTGGTCCGGGTGGTCTTTTATCTGGACGGCCAGCCGCTCGGGGAAGTCACCGAAGCCCCCTACCGGCTGCGTTTCGACACTTCCAGTTATCCTGACGGCAAGCACACCCTGAGTGCAATTGGTTTTACCAGCTCAGGCCAGGAAATCCGCTCAAATGACCAGGTGCGCGAGTTTGTCCCCGCCAGCCAGGGTTTTGAAGGCGCGATGGAAATCATCCTCCCGCTGCTGGGGGTGATCGTCCTGGCTGCGCTGCTGGCCATCGGCATCCCGGCTCTCTTCAGCCGAGGAAAAACCAAAAACCTGCCCCTGGGAACGGCGCGCAATTATGCCCCACTTGGCGGCACGATCTGCCCAAAATGCGGCCGACCTTTTGCAGTCCATATCTGGGGATTGAATCTATTGGTCGGGAAGCTCGACCGCTGTCCATATTGCGGCAAGTGGTCCATGGTCGTTCGTTACAGCCCCGCCCAACTCCGGGAAGCCGAGTTAGCCGAGCTGGAGGATGCTGGAGAAAACTCCGCCGGTATTCCCAAAACCAGCGAAGAAGAAAAACTGCAGAAAGACCTGGAAAATTCTCGCTACCAGGATTTATAACTGCTGGGCACTAGACCTCAACGGGTCGTTGTGGGTCGGTGATCCAGTCCGACCAGGAGCCAGCGTACAGGCGCGGTTGTTCCAGCCCGGCTTGAACCATGGCCAGGATATTGTGAGCCGCGGTAACACCTGACCCGCAGTAGAAAACCGCTTCTCCGGCCGGAGTTCCTTCCAGCAAACTCAAAAACCGCTCCTGCAGCGCGCTTGCCGGCTTGAATGTCAGGTCTGGATTTAAGTTTTCGGCGTACGGAGCAGAGCGAGCCCCAGGGATATGGCCAGCAACCGGATCAATGGTTTCATTCAAGCCATGATAACGCTCCTGGCTGCGCGAGTCGAACACCCGGCAGCCGGGCGCCAGCCGCAGGCGTTCCACCTCCATCGCGTTGACCATTCGCTCAGGATGCAGCTTAGGAATAAACAGGCGCGCAGTGCGGTTCTCCCGACCATTACAGTGCAGGCGTCCCTCAGCCAACCATTTCTGCCAGCCGCCATCTAAAACTGCCACCGCCTCATGCCCCAGCCAGCGCAGCAACCACCAGGCTCGAGCAGCCGCCAGCGCCCCGCCCGTGTCATCATAGCAAACTACCTGCACCCCAGCCCCAATCCCCCAGCTTGAAAAGGTCTTAGCCATCGCTTCAACCGCTGGCAGCGGGTGCCGGCCAGTCTGCCCTGGCAGGTGTGGACCAGACAGGTCGCTTTCCAGGTCAGCGTATATGGCTCCCGGGATGTGCGCCGCAAGGTAATCCTTTTGGCCTTGGGCCTTCTCCGCCAGGTTAAACCGGCAATCCAAAACAGCCCACTCCTGGTTTTCCAGGTGGCCGGCCAGCTCTGTGGTAGAGATCAGCGTAGTATACAGGGTTTGTGTCATCGGATTCGTTCCTATCAAACAGGTTGTCGCTTACCTTAAATAATATCACACTCAAAATCCATGTATAATACCTTTTAGGAGCGCCGCTATGCCCCCTGACTCTTCCCCACAACCGACCGGCGACCGCCTTGCCCTGCTCTACCACCTGGCGCAAACCTTTAACTCCACCCTCGACCTCGACCAGGTCCTCAACCGGGTCTTAGACGAGGTGATTGTCGCGACCCGCGCCGAGCGCGGCTTCGTCATGTTGCGCGAAGCCGATGGCCGGCTGTCTTTTCGCGTAGCCCGTGGTATCGACCAACAAACCATTGATGATCCAGCTTTTCAGGTCTCGCGTAGCGTGGTGGAAAAAGTCGCCGCCGAAGGTCAGCCCATCCTGACTTACGACGCACAGACCGACAGCCGCTTCAGCATGCGCCAGAGTGTGGTGATCCTTGGCCTGCGCTCGGTGCTCTGCGTGCCGCTCTCGTTGAAAAACGCCACCCTGGGCGTTATTTACGTCGATAACCGCCTGCAGGCCGGGATTTTTACCCCCTCGGACCGCGATTTATTGAGCGCGATTGCTTCTAACGCGGCTATCGCCATTGAAAACGCCCGCTTGTACCAGCTTGCCGTGGAAAAAGGCCGCCTGGAACGTGAATTGCAGATGGCCCGCCAGGTACAGGTCAGCCTGCTGCCGACCGAAATTCCCCAGCTTCCCGGCTGGGAGGTCGCCTCCCGCTGGCTGCCGGCCCGCCAGGTCTCAGGAGATTTCTACGATTTTTTCTCCGCCCCAAACCAGCCGCCTGGGTTGGTTATCGCCGATGTATCCGATAAGGGTATGCCAGCCGCGATGTTTATGGGCCTCACCCGTACGATTCTGCGCGCCAGCCTGGACCAGGCCGCCTCCCCAGTCCAGGGCGTCGAGCGAGCCAACCGGCTGATCTGCCGCGATTCATCCAACAGCATGTTTGTAACCCTGTTTCTGGCGCAGATCGAACCTGCCAGCGGTGAAATTACCTTTGTTAATGCCGGTCATAACCCGCCCCTGGTGTACCAGGCTGATCATGCCCCGGACCATGAGCCAGTCCGCTGGTTGGCTCGCACAGGTATGGCGCTCGGGGTTCTTCCCGAAGCTGAATACCAGCAGAGCAGCCTGCACCTGTCGCCGGGCGATTTTATCTTGCTATACACCGATGGCGTGGTCGACGCTCAAAGCCCGCAAGGCGAGCCATTTGGAATCCACCGCCTGGAAACACTCGCCCTGCAATACCGCACCGCGCCGGTTGCACAGTTAATCCAGGCCCTGGAAAGCGCCCTGGCCGCCCACAGTGGCGATTTCGATCCAATTGACGATATCACCATCCTGGCGGTTAAGCGCCAGTAATCCCTCTTCCCGCAGGAAAACACCCATGCCCCAATTTCATTACCCCCCTTCCCCCAGGATTGACCAGCAAGACCTTTATCACGGCGCCTGGGTAGCCGACCCTTATCGCTGGCTGGAGGAGGTTGACTCCCCTGAAAGTCGCGCCTGGATCGAAGCCCAGAACGCGCTGACCTTCGCCTACCTGGATCAAATCCCAGCCCGGGCTTCGATCCGCCGGCGATTTACGGAATTATGGAATTACGCCCGGGCGCAAGCTCCTCACCCGCGCGGTGGGCGTTATTTCCAACTGCGCAACAGCGGCCTGCAGAACCAGGACGTGCTGGTTGTCTTCGATAGCCTGGATGGGGAAGGACGCGTGTTGCTGGATCCAAACCTGCTGTCCAAAGATGGCACTGTCGCCCTGACCGGGTGGTCGGTAAGCCCGGACGGACGCTGGTTAGCTTATGCCACCAGCGCCAGCGGCTCAGACTGGTTAACCTGGCAGGTGCGGGATGTGCTCACCGGACAGGATATGCCCGACCGGATTGAGTGGAGCAAATTTTCCGGCGCCGAGTGGCAGGCTGATAGCCTGGCATTCTACTACGCCCGTTACGACTCGCCCCAGCCCGGCGAGGAATTTCAAAGCGCCAATTACTATCAGAAAGTCTTCTTGCACCACCTGAGCGAAACCCAGGAGCAGGATCGTTTGATCTATCAACGCCCAGATCAGAAAGAATGGGGCTTTGCGCCCCAGGTGAGCGACGATGGGCGTTATCTGATCCTCTCCGTCTGGCAAGGCACCGATAGCCGCAACCGGCTGTTCTACCAGGATCTGGCAGCCGGTGGACCGGTTGTGGAACTGGTAGACCAGCTTGAGGCCGGCTTCACCTTTATTGGCAACGACGGTCCGCTATTCTATTTGCTAACTGATCTGGATGCGCCGCGCCGCCGGTTGGTCGCCGTTGATCTCAACCAGCCCCAGCGTTCGAGTTGGCGCACGGTCATTCCGCAAGCCGAAGATGTATTAGAGGGGATTACCCTGATCAACAATCAGTTCGTCGGCCTGTATTT
>JAYRWF010000414.1:0-2487 GCA_041918195.1 Anaerolineales bacterium | reverse complement strand
TGCGCCAAGTGCCACAGCGCCACCGGTCTGCCGTCCATCTTCGCCCTCTCCGGCGCCACGGTCGTCACTGACGCCACCAACAAGTCGCTGATGACCGTCTCCCAGCCGATCTCCAACGGTTTCGCCTGCTCCACCTGCCACGACGAAGCCAACTGGCCGAACCGCTACTTCTCCGCCAAGGTGAAGTTCCCGAGCGGCAAGGAAGCCTGGTTCGCTGATGCAGATGCCAACCTGTGCTTGAACTGTCACCAGGGCCGCCAATCCACCGCCAGCGTCGATGGCTTCCTGGCCACCGTCAAAGGCGCCGATGGCAAAGTGGTTGACCTGACCAAGCAGGCCACCAAGATCCTCGGGCTCAAGGACGCCACCAAGCCTCAGGCCAGCGACAACGCGCCGCTGATCGGCTTCCGCAACCCGCACTACTTTGCCGCCGGCGCATCGCTGATGGGCAATGAAGTCCAGGGTGCTTACCAATATGCTAATCAGAAGTACAGCGGACGCACGGTTCACCCGAATCCGATCGATAACTGCGTCGCCTGCCACAACGCCCACACCCTCGAGCTTGAGCTCGAGACGTGCGCTACCTGCCACGGCGAAGTCAAGACTGCGGATGACCTGAAGAAGTGGCGCAAGGCTGATGACACGCTCGATTACGACGGCGATGGCACAGTCGAAGGCTACGGCGAGGAACTGCAGGGCATGGTCGATGCGCTGTATGCACAAATTCAGGCCACCGCAACCAAGGCCAAGTACCCGATCGTGTACGATGCCCACAACTACCCGTACTTCCTGAACGACCTGAACGCCAACGGCACAGTCGATCCGGAAGAAGTCAATCGCTCGAACGGCTACGGCTACTTCAACGCCAAGCTGCTGCGGGCCGCCTACAACTTCCAATGGGTCTCCAAGGATCCAGGCGCTTTTGCCCACAACTTCGCATACATCAACCAGGTGCTGTATGACAGCATTAAGGACCTGGGCGGGAACGTTGCGAAGATGAAGCGCGCTGCGGTGACTGCGGTCGAAGCCCCGGCTGTACCCGAAGCCCCGGCTGCTCCGTAAATTCCCTTTTTTTGAATAAAAAAATGGTCGAGCGACGCTCGACCATTTTTTTATTTAGGGTAGTTATTTGCGAAGCTCTGAACCGCAATCCCGGCAGAAACGGTCGCCAGCCACCGCTCGCCGGCCGCAGCGATGGCAATATACCTGGCCTTCTGCTGCCGGCACGCTCGAGTTCTTCGAGCCCACCGCCCGCCGCGAGCGATGGCGCCTGGCGGAGCGGGTTTCAACCTCCTGGCGGGAGCGTAGATACCACAGGCCTCCACCAACCAGCAGCGTGAACCCTACCCCTCCTAACACCCAGGGCAACGCATCCGAGGTTTCTGAAGCCGCCGGTTCACCCGGCGCGGTCAACGTGGGATTGAGCAAGAACAGGCTGGGAGAATCGGATTCGCGGTTATAGCCAACTTCGATCGAAATCGGCGAGCCGGCTGGCACCGCTCCGACATTTTGGTTATAAGTCAGCAGCCCATTCTCATCTCGCAGCGGTTGGCCGAAATTCCCTGGAGATAACTTCAGGTCGGTAGAATCCAGCGGCTGCTTGAACTGGATCGAGAATGACTGGACGACATGATCGCCTGGCCATTGGTAGGCAAAGGTGCGGCTTTGGCCTTCTATGACCAGGTTTGGATCATAATACTCTACCTGCAACTCCAATGAAGTTGCCGTGATGACCAGGGTGTTCCATTCCCCATCGGAGGACTGGGCATACACTGCGTTGAGCAGTGAGCCATCCGGTTGGCGCGAAGCAACTGCACTGGGGGAGCCAGCGTCAGCAGGGATGCGCAACCGGAATTCCGCCGGTAGCGATGTACCGCTCGCCAAGGCGATGCGGTAAATGACCAGCATCGATGGATCATCATATTCCGGCCACAGGTCCACTTCAACCGATGACAGGGTGAGATCACCTTGCGCTTGGGCTGGAATGGAAAGGAAAATAGATAAAAGCAAGAGAATCAACAGGTAAGATTTTTTCGCCATTAGGGGTCTCCGTAACCCCTATTGTATAAGGTTTTTGGATGAAAAAGATTTAGTCTTTCGTGAAAATCTGGGCGAGATTCAGCGAACGGTTCAAGCATCGCCGATTGCTGAGCGGAGCTGGCGGGCCAGGCGACCAAATTGAGGCGTATAGCGCATGTCTTCCAGACGCGGGCGAGGGAAATCGACCGCCAGGTCCAACTTGAGTTGGCCCGGGCGCTGGCTGAGCACCAGCACCCGGTCGGCCAGGAAAAGCGCCTCCGAGATCGAGTGAGTCACCATGACCACCGTCTTGCGCCGTTTTTGCCAGATATTCAAAAGTTCATCCGCCATGCGCTCGCGGGTCAAGGCGTCCAACGCGCCAAAAGGCTCGTCGAGCAGAAGCATATTCGGATCATGAATCAGAGCCCGGGCGATCGCCACCCTCTGGGCCATACCACCCGATAGATC
>JAYRWF010000413.1:0-2472 GCA_041918195.1 Anaerolineales bacterium | reverse complement strand
GGGTGAGCCTGGTCCAAACCATTCACCATTACGCCGCCATTCTGCTGATCATCCTGGTGCTGTATCACCTGGCCAACGCGATCTACCGGATGAGCAAAAGGAACCTATCCACGGATATGTTTGTCTCCTGGAAGGATTTTCGAGATGCCGGGCAAATGTTGGCTTACCTGCTGTTTTTGCGCAAGGAACGGCCACGCTACGGGAAGTACAGCTTTGAAGAAAAGATCACCTACTGGTTCCTTTTCTTTGGCATTGGTATTATGGTCATTTCGGGCCTGATTTTATGGTTCCCCGAATTTGTGACTCGCCTGCTGCCGGGCAGCACAATCCCAGCGGCCAAGCTGGCTCACAGCACTGAGGCTGTGGTGGCTGGCCTGTTTATCGTGATCTGGCACTTTTACCATGTCCATTTCGAGCGGCTGAACCTGAGCATCTTTTCTGGCAAAATGAACGAAGAGGATATGAAGACCTACCATTCCATGGAACACGAACGCCTGACCGGAAAGAAAGCCCGCAAAACTGGCGAGGGACGACCATGACGCGCAAAATAAGAAGCTACCTGCTGTTTGGAGCAGTTTGCCTGATCTGCGCCTTGCTGGTATGGGTCTGGCCTGGCCAGGCCTCCCCAGAAACCCAGCAGACACCCCCGGAAAACCTATCGCTTAGCGATGAGTACTGCCTGGGCTGCCATGGACAACCTGGGCAAAGCCTGACCTTGCCGGATGGCTCGGTGTGGGAACTGTACGTCAACCCGGACGAGCATAATCGCTCCATCCACGGGTCGGCCGGGTACGCTTGTGTGCAGTGCCACAGTACAGTGGGCGAATATCCCCACCCAGCCTTTGCGCCAGCCAACCTGCGCCAGGCCACTCTGGAGTTGAATCAGGTCTGTCAGCGCTGTCATGCCCACCAGTACGAACAAGCCATGGACAGTGTTCATGCCCAGGCGCTTAAAAATGGCAACCCCGCGGCCGCCGTGTGCAGCGATTGCCACACCGCCCACGCCGTCCAAGATTGGGTGGACGAAGCAACTGGCGATACCTTGCCAACCGCCCGCACTCGCATCCCGCAGACCTGTGCGCAGTGCCACAGTGCAATCTATGAGGAGTACCTTACC
The DNA here is from genome assembly GCA_041918195.1 of Anaerolineales bacterium. GTDB lineage: Bacteria > Chloroflexota > Anaerolineae > Anaerolineales > UBA4823 > CAZAGA01. The sequence continues at coordinate 1,355 of JAYRWF010000413.1, read as the reverse complement.
AGCGTTCATGGCAGCGCCCTGACAGAAGAAAACAACCCCGATGTGCCAACGTGCATCGACTGCCATGGGGTGTACAACATCGAAGATCCGACGACCACCGAATTCCGGCTCAGCTCACCCGCATTATGCGGCGACTGCCACGGCGACCCGGCTCGCATGACGAAATATGGGATCTCGACTGAGGTTGTCAACACTTACGTGGCTGATTTCCATGGCACGACGGTGACAATCTTTGATAAACAGTCCCCAGATGCTGAAACCAACAAAGCCGTCTGCTATGATTGCCATGGGGTGCACAACATCCTGAGCGCGGATGACCCAGAAAAAGGCCTGCAAGCCAAGGAAAACCTGCTGGCGACCTGCCAGAAATGTCACCCGAATGCAGATGAAAATTTCCCTAACGCCTGGCTGTCGCATTACATCCCCTCGCCGGAAAAATACCCGGTGGTGTATTACGTGGACCTGTTCTACAAGTTGTTTATCCCAACCGTGTTGGGGGGGATGGCTGTGCTGGTCGCGCTGGACTTCTCGCGGATGATGATCAATCAGCGCCGTCGAGCTGCCAGCCGGCAGATCGCCGAGGCCCAGCCAATTATTGCAGCGCCTCCTGAAACCAGCCAGGAAAGCGCAGCCCAAGATACACCGGTGGAAGTCAGCCTGGAGAGTGCGGCTTCCGAGTTGGAGGTTGAGCCGGCTGAGAGTGAGACGGCTGCCCCACCTGAGCCAACGGCAGATGAGCCTATGAGGATTGAACCTGATACACCTGACGAACCAGACACCCCACCCGGTCCTGAGGAACAGCCCGGCAAGGAGGCCAATCATGACGCAAACTGATACCGCCTCCCCTGCACCGGTACAATACTACACCCGGTTCGATCAATATCAACGCCTGGAGCACTTGATATTCCTGATTTCATTCTCTACCCTGGGCTTTACCGGGTTGATCCAGAAGTACGCCCAATCGCCAGTCAGCCAGGGTTTCTTAAGAGTGCTTGGCGGCATCGAAAGCGCGCGCTTGATTCACCACACCGCTGCGATCGTGATGATGATCGTGACGATCTACCACGTCGTGGCAGTACTCTACCGCCTGATCGTATTGCGTGTGCCCTGGACGATGGCGCCGGTATTAGAAGACTTCAAGCATCTTTTTGAAGACGTGATGTATTACCTTGGCCGGCGCAAGCATAAAGCTTATTACGGACGCTACAGCTATGCTGAAAAAGTCGAATACCTGGCCGTGGTGTGGGGGACGATCATCATGGCAATCACCGGTTTTATGATGTGGAATCCGATTGTGACCACCCGCATCCTGCCTGGAGAGGCGATCCCAGCAGCGAAGGCTGCGCATGGCGGCG
>JAYRWF010000412.1:0-3421 GCA_041918195.1 Anaerolineales bacterium | reverse complement strand
TCGTTGCAGCCCAATATTCATCTGGATGTGACGGATTTGTGGGAAACTAAAATCCGAGCTTTGTACGAGCACAAGAGCCAGATTGGCGACCCGCAGAAGTTGGCCGAGCGGATGCGAGCCCGGCTGGCGCCGGATGCGACTCCTGAAGCGCCGCGTTACGAGGAAACCTTCCGGCGGATCATCTTTCTATAGCTCAACGAACAAATAAGGTTGATCATGGACTCAATCGATCTACTTTCTGAAGCCGAGCAGTTATTTGAGTATACGCGCAATTTACGGCGCGATTTTCACCGCCATCCTGAACTGGGATTTCAGGAAGTGCGCACAGCGGGGATTGTTGCCCGGGAGCTGGCGGCGCTTGGCTTGGAGGTCAGCAGTGGAATTGCTGAGACGGGGGTGATCGCGTTGGTGGAAGGCGAGCAACCTGGGCCGGTGGCGCTGCTGCGGTTTGATATGGACGCCCTGCCGATCCAGGAGCAGAACCAGGTGGAGTACGCCTCGGAGAAGGTGGGGGTTATGCATGCCTGTGGGCACGATGGTCATACCGCGATCGGCCTGACGGTAGCGCGTTTGTTGAGCGCGCAACGCGCCGGACTGCACGGGACGGCCAAGCTGGTTTTCCAACCGGCTGAAGAAGGGTTGGGCGGGGCGAAGCGCATGGTGGATGAGGGCGTGCTGGAAAACCCGCGACCCGACGTGAGCCTATCGCTGCATTTATGGAACGAGCGCCCGTTGGGATGGCTGGGAATCGCAGATGGCCCGACGATGGCAGCAGCCGAGATTTTCAAAGTGCGCTTGACCGGGCGAGGTGGGCATGGAGCTGTGCCCGACCTGGCGATTGACCCGGTGGCAGCGGCCGTCCAGGTGATCAGCGCCTTGCAGAGCGTGGTGTCCCGGAATGTCTCGCCATTGGATGGAGCGGTGATCAGCGTCACGACTGTACAGGCCGGGGAGGCTTTCAATATCATCCCGAGCGAGGCGGTATTGCAAGGGACGATCCGCACGTTCAAGCCCGAGGTGCGCAAGCGCGTTTTGGAGCGCTTCGAGCAGGTGGTCGGTGGGGTGGCTGGAGCGATGGAATGCCAGGCTGAGATTGAGCTGAAAGTGGTCGCGCCGGGAGTAGTGAATGACCCACGGATCGCCGTCCGGGTGCGGGCGGCCGCGGCGCGCCTGTTCCCAGAGAGTCCGGTGGCAACTGGCTTTAGCACGATGGGCTCGGAAGACATGGCGTTTATGATGCAGGATATTCCGGGCTGTTATTTTTTCCTGGGGTCAGCCAATCCGGAACGGGGTTTGGATTTTGCTCACCACCACCCACGTTTTGACTTTGACGAGCGAGTCCTGCCGCGAGCCGCGGCTTTGATGGCTGCGGCGGCGATGGAGTTTCTGAGATAATCGAATCCGGCTTATTTCATGCAACCTGGCAAGTAGCGGTTGGGTGAACTTCTTTTCCCGAAAAGGAGCAACTGCAGTTATACTTAAAAGTTGTAATGAAAAAGAAGGAGGTTCAACCTTGAAAAAATTAGGGCTTATTCTGACGGTGCTGCTAGCGCTGGCGATTGTGTTAAGCGCCTGTGGCTCTTCGAAAACGGAAGAACCCCCCGCGAAGGACGCCGCGACGGTGCTGACCGAGGCGGCCAGTACGGCCGATGCGATCATTCGAACCCGGGCAGCCAGTTCCCCTACGCCTCGCCCGGTGACGCCAACCCCTGAAGCAACTATAACGCTGACAGCCACGGTAACTTCGATGCCTGGTGCGCCAACCCAACCAAGCGGCGATTTTCAGGTCACTACCGGCGATAAAGCTGAATTTGTGGCTGACTTGACAATCCCAGATGGGACGGTCTTCGCACCAAATGCGAGCTTTATCAAGACCTGGCGCTTGAAGAATTCTGGGACGACGACCTGGACGACCGCCTATACGGCTGTTTACTACAGCGGAGATGACCTGAAGGCGCCCGCTTCAGTGGTTCTGCCAGCGACCGTTCCACCGGGTGGGACGGTGGATATCTCGGTTCCAATGGTTGCGCCTGATAAGGAGGGCTCTTACACGGCCAATTTCCTGCTGGCGAACGCTGCAGGACAACGCTTCGGCCTGGATCCCGGCGCTAACCAGCCTTTCTACGTGGTGATTGTGGTGAACCGGCAGAGCGGGACGCCAGCCGCATCGGCGACGGCGGTCACGCCGACGGTTGGGGCTTCGGTGACGCCAGGAACGGGTGGGACAATCGTCAACTGGGTTTTCTTGAGCGTAGATAATGCCAGTGCAAACACCTGCCCGCATACATTCAACTTCACCGGCCAACTAACGCTGAATAACCCGACGACGTTGACCTACCGCCTGGAGGTACTTTCGAATAATCCCAGCCAGCCTGCGCCGGTCCTGGACCCGGTTACAATCAACCTGCCGGTGGGGCAGCAGGTGGTGTCCTTCCAGGTGACGTTGGCCAGCGCTTTCAATGGCGTGGCGCGTTTGCATGTCACCGCCCCGGAGGATATCTACTCCAACCCGGTCAATATTATGCTGTCCTGCCCAACCCCGGTGGTTTACCCAACCCCGTGAGGCTTGCATCCAGACCTTAAGTCGAGTAGGGAGGCGCAAGAGGGGTCTCCCTACTCGATTGTTTTTCACAGCCAGCTTATTGGATGAGTCTTGTTAACGAGCAATGAACGGTAAGGATCTGAAGGAATTGGCCAGGGCAGAGGCCGGGCGGTTGGGTTTTGGACTGTTCGGGGTGACCAGGTCAGAGCCAAGCAGGCACGCGGCGGTATTTGAAGCATGGCTGGCGGCGGGCCGGCACGGTGAAATGGCCTACCTGGCGAGCGAACGGTCGCGACTGGGCCGGTCTGATCCAGGGGCGTTGTTGCCGGGTTGTCGCTCGATTTTGGTATTGGGGATGGCCTACCCGGCGTTTGAGCGTAGTGAGCAGGCGGGGACCGGTAAAGTCGCTGCGTATGCCTGGGGTGCGGATTATCATGAGTTGCTGGCAGAGCGACTGCGCAGCCTGGTGCGATTCATTGAGGCCCAGGTTGGCGAGCCGGTGGCGAACCGTTGGTACACGGACACCGGACCGCTGTTGGAACGTGAGTTGGCGCAGCGGGCTGGACTGGGCTGGATTGGTAAAAACAGCTGCCTGATCCACCCCGGCGGTGGGTCGAATTTCCTGCTGGCCGAGATCCTGTTGGATGTTGAGTTGGAAGCCGATGCCCCGTTCGAGGCGGATCACTGTGGGAGTTGTAGGCGCTGCCTGGAGGCCTGCCCGACGGGCTGTATCTTACCTGACCGGACGATCGATGCGCGGCGCTGTATCTCGTATTTGACGATCGAGCTTAAGGGAGCGATCCCGATGGATCTGCGGCCCCAGCTGGCGGGTTGGATCTTTGGCTGCGATGTGTGCCAGCAGGTCTGCCCGTGGAATCG
>JAYRWF010000411.1:0-2891 GCA_041918195.1 Anaerolineales bacterium | reverse complement strand
GGCGGGCGAGCTGCAGAGCGGATGGAAAATCCAGCGCACCGCAAGCAATCAAAGCGCTTAGTTCACCCATTGAATGCCCGGCTACGTAGGTTGGCTTCAGGTCTGGATACTGCGCCTGAAACACGGCCAGGACGGCGGCGGATACCGCCAGTAGGGCAGGCTGGGTGTTCAGGGTGTCGTTCAAATCGGTTTCGGGACCTTCCCAGGCCAATTGGGTAAGGGAGAACCCCAGTAGCTCATCGACTTGTTCGAAAACCTGGCGGGCGAGCGGAGTGCTCTCTGCCAGCAACCGCCCCATGCCAATTGACTGCGAACCCTGGCCCGGAAACAAAAACGCTATTTTTGGTGTCATTTGTACCTCTTTGATAAGCAGGATTATCGTAGAGTTATAACCCATCCGGTGGTGAAAGGTTGCAGAATTTTCGGCCTGGAATTAAAAAACCGAGCTGCCCACGTAGTTATTGGACAGCTCGGTTTTGAGAAGAGTCTCTGGTCGTGCAACAACCCGGGGCCGAGCCCAGAAACGCTGCAGCCCCTGTTGTGATGGGCTGGGGTTTATTTCTTCTTTTCGGTTTCTTGAGTGACAACCTCGCGACCTTTGTAATGACCGCATTTTGGGCAAACCGTGTGAGGTAAGCGCATCTCACCACAATTGCTGCAGGCTACAAGATTGCGGGCTTCCAGGGCGTCATGGGCGCGACGGCGATCACGGCGACCCTTGGAAAGTTTTCTCTTTGGATGTGGGGGCATGGTCTTTCTCCTGATTCAATAAACGCATCTACTTGACAAGCTAATTATTTCAAGCGAATGCCTGCCCATTGGGCAGGCGAAAGGATTATACGGGTTGTTGGCGAGTCTGTCAAGATAAATTCGTTTCGACTTTGGCGACCTGCTTGACGCTGCCTGTTTCCTAAACTATACTGTATCCATCTACATTCCAGGAGCGTGACGGATGCCAATCTTTCAGGATTCCAACCAGTTCTACGCCACAGTCGGTGAATTAATGGACCGCGCCAAAGCCGATCCTGAAATCGGTCGCAAGATAGCCAAGGCCGGGGTGATCATCCAGTTTCGCTACACCGATCCGGAAGCAGTCACGACAGTGAACGCCAAGGATCAACCCAGACAGCCAGGTGCGTTTGTTGACATTCATCATGGCCCGACCAGCCTCAAGCCGGATATTGTGATGACTATGAAGGCTGATACTGCGCATGCTTTTTGGCATGGTAAAGTCAACCTGTTGAATGCCTTGACCAAAAAAGAAATCTTGCTCCAGGGCTCTCAATTGAAGATCCTCCAGTTGCTTCCCGCAGTAACGCCCTTATTCAAAGTCTATCCTGAGCTTCTAAAGGAAAAAGGCTATGCCGGTCTGGTACTCAAATAACTTACCAACCAAGGAAGTAGCTCCATGACAGACCAACCGGTGATCCTGATCACAGGCGTTGCTGGACATTGGGGCGGTCGCCTGGCAGAGCGATTGGCATTAACCAGCCAGCCGGCTGATGCGCCGGTCCTGCTTGGCCTGGATAGCGAACCGCCAGCCAAGCCGCTTGCAGGGCTTGACTTTATCCAGGCTGATGTGCGCAATCCCCTCCTGGTCGATTTGCTGCGCTCAGAGCGCATAGATACCCTGGTTCACCTGGCGTTGCGCGAGAATTATCGTTCCAGCGAGCGAGCCTTTGATTTGAATGTGATCGGCACGATGAAAGTGCTCGCCGCTGCCGCTGAAGCCGGGGTGCGTAAAGTAATTCTGCGCAGCAGCACGATGGTCTATGGCGCGCTACCGACCAACCCGGCATTCCTGGCCGAAGACCAACCGCTGAATGGCGGCAAGGCCGGTGGGCTGGCTGGCAACCTGGTTGAAATCGAAGCTTTCGTCAATGGTTTTCGCCGCCAGTCGCCCAATATGTTGATCAGCCTGCTGCGCTTCGCCAACCCGATTGGCCCAGGCGTCGATGCCCCCCTGGTGCGCCTGCTGCGCATGAACCCTCCCCTTATTTTGCTGGGTTTTGACCCACTGCTGCAGGTGATCCACGAAGATGACCTGGTCGGCGCATTGGCCCACGCTGTACAGAATGACCGGCCCGGTATTTTCAACATTGCAGCCGAGAAAGCCTTGCCGCTGGGCAAAATCCTCGGCCTGGCTGGGCGATTGCCCCTGCCCGTAATCCATCCCTTTGCCTATTGGGGACGGGAACTGCTTCGATTATCAGGCCGCCGCCCGCAAAGCGTCTTCCCGATTGAACCGGATTATTTGCGCTACTCTTGGGTCGCTGATCTGGAGCGGATGCGGACCGTCTTTGGCTTTACGCCAACATACACTGCGGAAGAAGCGCTGCGCGAATTCGCCGGCCAGATGCGCTTGAAGAAATTCAAACCCGAGACACCTGATCTGGCATTTGATCAGGAACGCCTGCGCGACACCCTGGAACGCCGCAAGCGGATGCGCCAGCAGAGCGAGCCTGGTTCAGAAGGCGATGAGGTCTCCCAGTGAGGATTGAGCCGCCTTTGCCTGAAGCGCTAAATTTGACCGAGATGGGTGACTCGCTCTATCAAGCGCCCAAACCAGGCGACCAGGTTACCGGCGAAACGCCTGACCAGGTTCTTGCCAGGGAAGAAATTACCCGCCGCCAGCTTCATGATCAATTGGACCAGTTGATTGAGCGAGTTAAGCGTGCCACCCCAGGCTATAATCCCCCTGCCTTCAGCCTGGAAAACCTGTCTTCCCTCCTGAGCGGGAAACTGCCGCACCTGTCCTCGGCCCAGGTTTCGCAAGCTATGCAACGCGCCTCGCAATCGGCGCGCGATCTGGTAGATTTGGATACCTGGCGAGGGCTGTGGTACGTCATTAACTACTCCGTTGATGCCCAGCGGGATTTTATTAAACGTCG